>DAOVGE010000151.1 GCA_030672605.1 Methanosarcinales archaeon | reverse complement strand
GTTGACGATACTCTTCGCGTCTCTGCGACTTTGCGGCTTTGCGTTAAACTGAGAATGAGAACGCAAAGACGCGAGGGCGCAAAGACGCGAAGAACAAAAATCCTCCTGTTGTTGATCATGTATGAGCATCGCTCGCTCTTGTGTTCATGGTCAGATTGACCATTACATAATCTTGTGTAATCTCGTGGTCTTATATGTGGATATCCACACAATATTGAGTGAGTACACTTTTATGCCTTCGACGATGCTAGTGCAATCAAGAATTTCACGAATGGACGAATAACACGAATGTATTCCATTTTAGCATTCGTGCAATTCATTCAAACGTGTCATTCGCGAGCCCTAAGCACATAACGTCGCACAGGCAGGATTCGTCTACGAGATGCCTGGCACACGCGAATTGTCAAAGAGCTATATGTTTGAGATCATCACTCAAAATCGCATACCGACCCAGTCAGGAACTTCCGGGGCGTCACCGTTGCCGCCGCCGTTACCATTGCCGTTGCCGCGCAGGTACCCGGTCACAGTCTTCAGCACCTGAACCGATGTCGGGTGCATCATCATGAAGAGATCGACACCTGCGAGCGCAAGCGCAAGCCCTGTCGTAATCTCCCAGATCGGACCCCTGTACTCACGGGGTCCCCAGTCCGAGTCGCCCTTGGTCGGCGAAACAGCCATCCAGGACTCTCTTGCACCCCATGCGTTCGTGGTTCCTGATGACATCGGGAAGTTCAGTTCGGAGTCACCGATCAAGCCCGCGATTCTGATGCGCTCGATGTTCGAGTACGCATAGTCGAGACCGTAACCGAGCGCGGCTGTCGTCGGGTCCATCACGATGTCACTGCGCTCGATTTCGCACTGCTTCATCAGCTTGCGGTTGAGCTCCTTCTGCGCGTTGATCTCGAGCTGTGTCCACGAGAGAATCGCATGCCCGTACTTCTTTGCGGCACCTGCGATTCGCTGGTAGTCCATGTTCAGGTTCGCTGAGGCGATCAGGCACCGCTCGCCCTCTGCAACCTCTGCTGCCTTCTCGAGAACCTCCGGATCCTTGTCGGGATTTCCTGAGCCGCCGATTATGATCGGGACATCGACTGCCTGCAGCACATCCTCAACCACATTTGCTGCCTCCTTCGCTGGCGTGTCCTTGATTGCCGGGTCGGTACTGATCAGGTGAATTGTGACCATGTCAGCGCCGAACTTCGAGACCACTTTCTTTGCCCAGTCAGCCGGGCTTTCGAGCACGTCCTCGTAGTTCGTGCGCACCGCGCGTGCCATTCCGATGGGCATGTCAAAGACGTCCATGGAGACGTAGTTTCTGTGGGGCATCGGAGAATCAAAGTAATATGGCAGCGCGCTCTCGCCGCCGATTGTGATTGTGCGTCCGCGACTTCCGCCATCGGACGAGGTTGCCCCAAGCGTAACCCCCTCGATTGTGTGTTTCCATTCCGAGACAGTGTCCACGTTAAAGGACGCCGGGATTAACTCCTGCGGGACTCTCGACTGTGTGGCTTCTGCTTGTCCTGCTTGCCCTGGCAAAACCTGCTGATATCCGAACATTCCAGCGATTCCGCTCAGCTGCGCCGCAATCTGGGCGACCTCGTATCCGGCTGCCTGCATTGCTCCGGAATCAATGCCTGAATCATCGAGCTCGATTGTGAAATCCCCCTCTATCGTAACGCCTTGCAGTTCAAGCACGTCCTCAAGCAATCGATTGAGTTCAGCTATCGTTAGGGTGGTCGTCATAAACTCTCAATATGATTGCAGGTTTATTAAATATTGCAGATCGTGCGGACTCGAAACGACGTTGGTTCCGCTCTGCTATTGGGTCAAATTCGGGTGGAACTGATTTTGGGATAATACCAAAATCTGTAGTGGTAAGTTGGATGTGTAATCCGAATAAAACTCCCACGTATCCACTTCAAAAAGTATGGTTCTGACGTTTTCTGTGGTCGCTAACGGTAGCTCCCTCGCGTATGCAAAAAAACGCGGGCGCATCTCTCCCAACTTTGCGTCTCTCTCGCCTTTGCGACCGATGAACGAGAAAGACGCAATTGACGCAAGGGCGCGAAGATCGGAAACCACAGAATCCATCAGAATCAGCAAAAACGTATGGTGAAACCCAATCTTCAGTCTTTCTGAAAGATGTACATAAAAACCTTAATCTGTGTAAATCAGTGTTAATCTGTGGCTAAAAGTCATATCAGCCACAGATTAACACCGATTACATTGATTACACTGATTACACTGATTTAAGGCAACATCCGCGTAAATTTACGAAATCTACACCTACGATAGTTATCATGAATCATCGATTTTTTAGATAGTGCTTCGGTTACCACTTAATTTGGAGCGGATACCGCTCTACAACATATGCGGGACAATTATATAAATGACCAGTCTGACGAAGTTCCGGAACACTCCCACGAGAAGATTCCGGAGAACCCGATTACACAAGATTTAATATCCTCCGAAACCAGAAGACGTACGTCGTTACTCTGATAAACCACATTCAAATGGATATAAACAACGAAATCATCGGTTTGAGAAACGTATGGGTATGTTACGGCGGGGTGCCAGTGCTCGAGGACGTCTCCCTCTCGGTTCATCGGCATGATTTCCTCGGAATCATCGGACCAAACGGAGGCGGGAAGACCACCCTTCTAAAGGTCGTCCTCGGGCTGGTAAAACCCAATAGAGGTGAAGTTGTGGTCTTGGGAGGTGAGCCCGTTGAGCAGAGAAAGCGAATTGGCTATGTTCCGCAGCACAGCCTCTTTGACCCGGACTTCCCGATCAGCGTCATGGACGTGGTTCTGACCGGACGTGCCGGAAAGAGGGTCTTTGGGGGGTACACCAACCATGACCGAGAACTGGCGCAGGGTGCGCTTGCGATGGTGGAGATGCTCCCGTTCAAGGACCGGCAGATCGGCAGGCTATCAGGAGGGGAGCGGCAGAGAGTATTCATCGCAAGAGCACTGGCAGCCGAGCCAGAGGTGCTGCTGCTCGATGAGCCTGCCACCGGAATCGACATGCATATACAGACCGAATTCTATGAACTGCTGGAACGATTGAAGAAAGAGATGGCAATTGTGATGATCTCCCACGACATCACAGCAGTCTCTATTCACGTCGATAAGATTGCGTGCCTCAACCGGAGACTCTTCTATCACGACTCAAAGGAACTGACTTCGGGGGATATCGAGGCGACATACCAGTGCCCGGTGGAACTGATAGCGCATGGTATCCCGCACAGGGTACTGAGAGAGCACTGACATACACAGATGCAACTGACATGATCGAGATACTTCAATACGGATTCATGGTGAACGCACTCGCAGCCGCGCTGCTGGCAGCCGTGGCGTGCGGGATCATCGGCGTGTACGTGGTTGTGAAACGGATCGTCTTCATCGGCGGCGGGATAGCCCATGCCTCCTTCGGTGGTATTGGGCTCGGATACTTCATAGGGATCGAACCCGTGCTCTGCGCAATCCCGTTCAGCATCGCATCTGCGCTCGCCATCGGCGAGGTGAGCAGGCGGGCAAAGCTTGCCGAGGACACCGCAATCGGTATTATATGGGCGATGGGAATGGCGCTCGGAATCATGTTCATCTCGCTTACGCCCGGCTATGCACCCGACCTCTTCAGTTATCTCTTCGGAAACATTCTGACGGTGCCGCGTTCCGATCTATCAGTCATGCTACTCCTTGATGTGATCATAATTGTGGTGGTATGCCTCCTGTACAAGGAATTTCTTGCGATAACCTTTGACGAGGAATTTGCAACGGTTGTTGGAGTCCCTGCTCACAAACTGTATCTCGTGCTCCTCTGTTTGATCGCATTGACCGTGGTGCTGCTGATACGGGTCGTCGGGGTCATCCTGGTGATCGCGCTCCTGACGATTCCTGCCGCAGTGAGCAGGCGGTTCACAAACGATCTGAAGAAGATGATGCTACTCTCAATCTTCTTTGCAGCTTCATTCGCAATTACCGGACTGTATCTCTCATATCTCTTTGATTTACCGTCGGGATCAATGATCGTCCTGGTGTCAGGCATCGTTTTTCTCCTTTCGTCAATGATATCGTCCGGACATAGTTTTAAATACTGACGAAGACAATGGTTATTTATGGAGAAGGCATCCGCTGCAATTTGCGACTGCATAACCGGATTGTGTGCTAAACCGTATCCGTTTTTTGTAAGTTTCGGTACATATATAGTTCCAAATTATACATGCGGAGCAGTATAACATGACATCCTCACGACTGAATCTGATACAGGAATCCGCAACGCTCGCCATAGCAAAACTCGCAGCCGATCTCAAGCAGGAGGGCAGGGATGTAATCACGTTAAGCCTCGGCGAGCCCGATTTTGACACGCCGGACTACATCTGCGAGTCAGCAATTGATGCAATCAGGCGTGGTGAGACGCATTACACACCAAGCGCAGGAATTGCGCAACTGAGAGAGGCAATTGCGAAGAAGCTTCACACCGATAACGGGCTCGATGTTACGCCCGATCAGGTTCTTGTGACGCCGGGCGCAAAGCAGGCGGTCTTCGTGGCTGTGCAGGCGGTGCTGGGCGAGGGTGATGAGGCGATACTGCTCGACCCGTCATGGGTTACTTATGATGCGTGCATCAGGTACGCTGGCGGTCGCACGGTCTGGGCGCAGACCGATCACGATTTTATGCCGCCTGATATCAAAGACTATGTCACAGCAAAGACAAAGTTAATCATCATAAACAGCCCGGGCAACCCCACGGGTGCCGTATTTGACAAAAAATACCTTGAAGATATAGCAGAGATTGCAATCGATAACGAGATTGTGGTGCTCGCCGATGAGATATACGAAAAGATCATTTATGGCAAAAAACACTTCAGTATCGGGTCTTTCGAGGGGATGCATGACCACGTGATCACAATTAACGGCTTCTCAAAAGCTTATGCGATGACTGGCTGGCGTCTCGGATACATGGCTGCGCCTGCTGAGATCACCAGGGCAGCACTCAAACTCCACTCGCACTCGGTGAGCCACGCAACGTCCTTTGTCCAGCATGCAGGCATAACAGCACTCTCCCCAGATCATGGATCAATCGATGCGATGGTGAACGAATTCAAAGCACGGCGGGACATTCTGGTCGGCGGACTCCAATCGATGGGCTTCGACTGTAGAAAGCCGGATGGTGCATTCTATCTCTTCCTGGATGTCGGAGATTACGGGGGCGGGGATTATGTTTCCAAGCGCCTGCTGAATGATGCATACATCGCAGTCACTCCAGGATCTGCGTTCGGACCGGAAAGCTCCGATTTCATCCGTATATCGTACGCCGCATCAAGAGAGCGGATCTATGATGCACTGGAGCGAATCGAGACCACAATCTCTGCAACCGGCTAAGGAGTCGTAACGAAATAACATGGTCATCCTGATCGTCGGAAGACGTTTGTTCTGTGGTGGCTCAAGCGTTGCAAATACCCTATTTAGATTCGTGACATTCGTATATTCGTGAAATTCGTGATTTAATCATTTTTTA
>DAOVGE010000141.1 GCA_030672605.1 Methanosarcinales archaeon | reverse complement strand
ACATTTTCATGATTATGGGGGACTTGGAGGTTCATGGATGCTTCCGGTGCAATCGCCATGCCCTTAGATTCTACCGCAGGGTCACGCAGAGGGTTATAAACGATCTCAAAACTCTGCGTCCTCAGAGTTTTCCGCGGTGATGAATCATTTGATTTTCAGACAGTGCCGATTGACGCATCTGTTCAGGAAAGTATCACTGCCGGGTGGCGTGTCCGATTCAAGTCACGTCTTTGCCATTCAGCGTATCTCTGTATATTGATGTCCGCTTACAGCACGTACACCTGGCTAACATGCTTTGCCAACTCAACCGTTAGCGACCATCGGAAAACATCAGAACCCGAAAAATTCGGTTGTGTCAGAGTTAAGTAAGGTCACAAACATATAAAAGTAAAGGAGATTACACATGAAAAGTCCAGGATTTGAAGAGTTACATTTATCAAAAGAGATGCATCGAGCAATTGCAGATATGGGTTTTGAAGAGCCCACCACAATTCAGAATCGATCTATCCCATATTTGTTGGATGGAAAAGATGTGATTGGGCAGGCGCAAACAGGTACGGGGAAGACTGCAGCTTTCGGAATTGCAACTTTAGAGAGGGTAGATCCAAAAAATAAGGCATTACAGGCTGTAATTTTATGCCCCACAAGAGAGCTGGCAATTCAGGTATCAGAAGAACTGAAAAATCTTTCGAAGTATAAAAAAGGTATTAGGATTTTACCCGTGTATGGTGGGCAGCCCATAGGGCGCCAGATTAGAGCATTAAAAGAAGGTGTACAGATTATTATCGGCACTCCTGGCCGCGTCATGGATCATTTAGACCGCCGCACTCTGAAAGTGGGTGGCGTAAAAATAGTCATACTGGATGAAGCAGATGAAATGCTGGACATGGGATTTAGAGACGACATCGAAACTATTGTGAGGAAAATCCCGGAGAAACGGCAGACCATCCTCTTCTCTGCAACCATGCCCAAAACCATTTTAAAATTAACGAAACGATATCAGAACAACCCACAACTGATAAAATTGGTACATAAGGAGATGACCGTTCCCAATGTCGAACAATTTTTTGTTGAAGTCAAACAGCAAGCAAAAATAGAGGTCATGTCTCGTTTAATCGATCTTTACGATCTGAAATTATCGCTGGTCTTTTGTAATACAAAAAGACGTGTGGATGGATTGGTCGAAAGCCTCAATGCAAGAGGATATCTGGCTGATGGGTTGCACGGGGATATGCAGCAGAAGCAAAGAGACACAGTCATGTCCAAATTCAGAAGGGGCGGGATTGACATCTTGGTGGCAACTGATGTGGCAGCCCGGGGAATCGATGTAGGGGCTACAGACGCCGTGTTCAACTATGACATACCTACTGATGATGAATATTATGTACATAGAATCGGAAGAACAGCCCGGGCAGGAAACCCGGGGCGTGCATTTACATTTGTGACCGGTAAAGAGATGTATAGGATACGGCAGATCCAACGATTCACAAAAACTAAAATTGTACCTCAGAAAGTTCCTTCGGTAAGTGATGTCGAAGCGATCAGGACAAACATGCTTTTAGAAAGAGTTAATGGGATTATTGATGCCGGGCATCTGGGAAAATGTAATAATTTGGTTGAAAAACGTATTCAGGAAGATTATACTTCTTCAGAAGTGGCTGATGCTTTGCTAAAGATAGTGGTTGATGAAGGGAGCAAAGAATAGGCAAAGCGGCACTGGCTGAAAATCAAGTGATTTATACTCGACACCGGTATAAACCGCGATTTTTGTTCTTCGCGTCTTCGCGTCTTCGCGTTCTCAATTTAACGCGAAGGCGCAAAGGCGAGAGAGACGCGAAGGGTGATATCTGTCGTCACGTCTTTCGTGTTGTTATACATCCGACTGACACATTGCAAAAAAGCTCAGTTTGTGGCGGTGCGAAGTATATCACCGCGGAGGGCGCGGAGGAACGCAGAGTTTCGAGACCGTTTTCAACCCTCTGCGAACCTCTGCATCCTCAGCGGTTATTTTTCCTGATTCTGATGGATTCTGTGGTTTCCAACCTTTGCGCCCTTGCGTCATCGCGTCTTTGCGTTCATCTGATCTAACGCAAGGTCGCAAAGGCGCAGAGACGCAAAGTTGAGATGGGTACACCGCGTTTTTCCACGTACGCGAGGGGGCTACCGATGGCGACCACAGAAAACGTCAGAACCAGTATTTTTCTTGCCAGAAAGTACAGAATCGCAATCGTGCGACCAATCGACATACCCAAGTAGTTACCGGCAAGACAGTATAAGTTATGCCGATGATGTACATATCTGCACGTCCGGATACCATAAATACGTAGAGTTCCGTAGTTTGTGACCAGTCCGTCGATCATTTCGCTTGAGCATTACGGGCACGTCGTTCATAATTTCGCAATCTTTGTTCCCAGTTCCTCGCCGGACAGGAATCTCGCAGCCATGCCCTCCTTTGTTGCATCGAAGATGTACGAATCCATATCGATATTGAGTAGTTCGAGAACTTTTCCGAGCATCCCGCCGGTCACATCGGTCCCATCCGAGCCATGGATCTGGGATCGCACACTCCCGAATGTCACGGGGGTGATCAGCGGAATTGTCGCACCATCAACGATCACGCCATCGACCGCTGTTCCGAATCCGATGCGTGCTGCCCCAAACTGCGCCGCAAGATAAGTGACAAGCTGGTCGCCGGAGACAATCGATGCACCCATTCTCCGATCCATCACCACATCGCCGTGCAGAACAGGCACGATACCGCGGGCAAGCATCATCGCAATCGGAGCGGTTGAGATCGCAACGATGCGTGCATCGTCTGCCACGACACAACTGAGCGGGTGCACAGGCGCGGCAGGGATGCCGCTTTCGATCAGTGCGCCGATTACAAGCTCGTTCAGCGATGCTACAGTCCGATGGATCTCGGTTATCCCGAAATTGGAGAACCCGTCCGGAGACTCGTGCTCTTCTGCCTGCGGATGCCCAAACGAGCCTGCGCCGTGGACAAGGATCAGCGAACTATCCGCATCGCCGGACGTGGTGGCTGATGCGATCTCCCGGGCGCATCTCTTAATCGCATCCGGCTTTGGCGTAGGCACGTTGGTCTTTTCTGTGAGGACGCTGCCTCCGAGTTTGAGGATGGTTAGAGTCATGAGTGATCTATTGGATGGCAGATTATTTAATGCATGAGCGTGTGGATGTGAATTAAGCGCCCGGAGGTTGAATTCGATGATTTTGGAAACCATGATGCAATATGCAGCCGCAAATATTCCAGAGACTGTACTCATCGTCGGAATCGTCTTAGTACTGTGCTTCATTGCGCGATCGGAGTCCATTCCGAGAACGGTGTCAAAGCTGCGGTATTCACTCTTCATCAGTTCGGCGTTCTTTGTAACATACGCAGCGCTTGAGATGGATATTGGATTGATTCTTGCATCGATGGTCTTTCTCTTCTTTTCACTGCTCTTCATCACTGCTCTTCATCACTGCACTGGCAAAATTACAGGGGAATGAGATTGACAAACCATTGAAACCCCTTCTGAATTACACTCACGGCGAAATACAGGGTGCTCATGATTGTCTTCACTCTCGGCTATATCATATTTCTGTTTATGAGTCTGGACTCTTCCAACAATCTTTCGACGGCTCAAATCGATTCGTTCAACAAGATCTACATAGCGATAATTGTCTTTTACTTCGGTTCACGCACAGTTGAGACTGCGGCAGAGGTATGGGCAAAGACGAAGACTAAAAAAGAGTAAATTCGTGCGCAATCGATGAATAAAGACAAAATCCTGAGCAATTCGGATGTCGCAGAGATTCTCTACCGGATGGCAGTGCTTTCGCAGTTCGTAGGTGAGAACGCGTTCGTAACGAGGGCGTACCAGAAGGCAGCAAGAAACATCGAGAGCCTCGATTCTGACATCAGGCAGGTGGCAGTAAACGGCAGACTTAGAACGATACCGGGCGTGGGAAGAGCGATCGCCGGGACGATCACAGAGATCCTCAAGGCAGGAACGTGCGAGCGCTATGAGGAGATGAAGAGCGCGGTTCCTGCCGACATATTCCGGATGCTTGGAGTGACAGGCATCGGTCCGAAGACGGTACGACTTGTTCACGAAAATCTCGGGATAACAACGCTTGATGAGCTCGAAAAAGCAGCAGTTGGGCATAGACTGCAGAAGTTGCCGGGAATCGGCGTGAAGCAGGAGAAAAAAATCCTCAGGGCGATTCGTAGATCGAAGAGCATGGATAGACGAATCCCGCTCGGCGTAGCCATCCCGATTGCAGAGTACGTGGTCGAATACCTGAAGAGATGTCCACATGCAGAGAATGTCACGGTGACCGGTAGTCTGAGGCGTCATAGAGATACTGTTGGCGACATCGACCTCATCGCATCGTCCAGCGATCCCGAGTCTGTAATCGCTGCGTTCACAACGATGCCCGGAGTTGCGGATGTGATCGGGAGCGGGACCACGAAGGCGTCCGTGATTCTGAGGGGCGTTCAGATCGACCTGAGAATCGTTGACAGGTCGTCGTTCGGATCGCTGCTCCAGCATTTCACGGGATCAAAGGAGCACAACATCAGGCTCAGGGAACTGGCGATTGGGAAGGGGATGAAACTGAGTGAGTACGGGATCCTGGATCAGACGACCGGAACACTGCTGCCGTGCGGCACGGAAGAGGAGGTATACCAGAGGCTTGGACTGCCGTTCATCGTTCCTGAACTGCGCGAGGACAGAGGCGAGATCGAGGCTGCGATTGCGGGCACTCTACCCGATCTCGTGACGCTTGCGGACATCAGAGGCGATCTCCATCTTCATTCGACGTGGAGTGATGGCGCGAACACAATCTCCGAACTCGCGGACGCTGCCATCAGGATGGGGTACGGGTACATCTGCGTAACCGATCATTCAAGATCAAGGGGGATTGCGGGGGGACTCAACGAAGAAGCGATAATCGAGAAGATGGGCGAGATTGAGAGAATCAACGAGAGTCTGGATGGTTTTACGGTTCTTGCGGGAAGCGAAGTTGACATCCGTTCTGACGGGACGCTGGATTATGATGATTACGTCCTCGAGATGCTTGATATCGTTATCGCGGCAGTGCACTCAGGTTTCAGCCAGGACAAACGGACCATGACCTCACGCATCGTACGAGCGATTGAGAACGAGCATGTGGACATCCTTGCACATCCGACAGGAAGATTGATCGGCGAGAGGGTGGGCTACGAGGTCGATATCGACAGGGTGATTGCGGTTGCTGCGGAGACCGAAACTGCAATTGAGATCAATGCATCGCAATCCCGCCTCGATCTGAACGACATCAACGCACGAAAGGCGTCGGAGTCGGGCGTTATGCTTGCGATCGGGACGGACGCGCACACTCTTAACCATCTGCACTACATGGAGTCTGGCGTCCATCTCGCACGCAGGGCGTGGCTGGAGCCGCGCGATCTCCTGAATACAAAGAGCGTTGCAGATGTTCTGAGATGGGCGGGGTGATTGCTACTATGACACTCGTTGATAAAATTAAAGACATTCTTGGATGCACCGGTGTGGCTGCGGCAGTCCTGTTCGGGAGTTTCATTGAAAAAGAGGAGTATAGAGATCTTGATATTGTGATCGTGCTCGAAGAGATGGCTGAGATGGACGAGATCGCCCGGATAAGAGAAGCACTACCTCTGGTTGATTCCAGAATCGATCCTACATTCGTAACAACTCTTACGTTCGAAGAGAATGTATCAATCGGAAATCCATTCTATCTGAACGTTCTCAAGGGAATGGCGATCATCGGGAGCGGCTATCTCGAGCGATTTAGGGCGGATGCTGGCGTTCCGTCCGAAGAGATCATCCAGTGCTACCTCGACTTCTCGGTGCAGGCATACAGAAAAGCAATGGTCTCGGAGGACTATTTTGACTGCTATGTCGCCTGCAAATTCTTAATTGAGCATCTGATGATGAAACGGGGAACGTACGTTACCGATCCGCACCGGTATGACGTGTATCTGCGTGAACTTGATCTGTCACTCGACGATGTGAGCGTTGATGCGATATCGCGGATACTGATGCATCGCAGAGGGGATGTGGAACTGCGCGAGGGCGATTGCGAGCATGTACTGCAGACTCTCGGAGGTATGCTTGCAAATCGGAATCCGGCGGCAACAGAGAGTGAGTCTCTCTAAAAACCCGTTGTTCACCACCACAAGATCTGTCTCAACTCTTCCTTTCGCGCCTCGTTGGTCGAATCCACGCCCCCGTTCGGCTCCACCACCGAGACGACGATTCCGAAGCGCTCCGCACCTCCGCGATCAGCATCCGAGAGCTTGCAATCACCCCTGAGGTGCGAGTGGATCAACTCCACAGTACCCTCGTCGATATCAGGCACGTACGCCTGCTGACCCTGCCGCTTCTGCCGGTACCCGACATAGAGCTCGAGCATCGTGACTCCGATTATGGCGTTACTGCTCCCGACCAGGATGTCGCTTATCACCTTCTGCTCGCCCCTACGATGCAGCACAAGAAAACCCGACTCACGCTTCTCAGTCTCAGCGATGCGGATCATCTCTCTTAAGCAACGATTAAGATCCAATCCCTGCGTCGGTATCAACTCGTGGAAGTCTTCAGGGGTCCTTGCGATCTGACCGGAAATGTACGGGCTGACAGAGTCCCTGAGTATGATATCCCCGACTCTCGCCCCCTGAATCCCCCATATATTGGACTTTACTCCGAATTCTTTCTCCTTTCTGAGAAGTATCTCGAGCCTTTTCGCAGCATCCTCGTGCCGCTTCATGCGTCGCTTCATGGCATCCCCGGTATCGGCGACAACTTCGATTACCTCCACCTCTGCGACACCTCTCGTGAGTTCGATTATCCGCGAGACGAGCACATCCTCTCCGAGTTCCATGACATCGAAGACGCCCTCAATTAATGCCAACAGGGCATCGTACATGCTCACATCAACATAGATTGGACCATTCATGCCATCGATCGGGAGCTTCCTGTGCTCCACCATCGTCTCTCGCATGACCTCCATCGCATCCCTTCTGAGCAGTATCACGGGCTGAGAACTTCGCACCCTGCCCTCAAAAATCGCACCCACCCTACCGTCTATCAGTTCGATCGCAAGCGTGGTCTTGCCGCTGCCCTGCGGACCCAGAAGGATCAGCAGGGGGAATCGGTTGAGTTCGGACGAGAGGGCTGCGAGAGCTTCTCTTCGGCTGAGTTCTGATGTGTTGATGGTCGTCATAGCTATTGTGATTCTGACTGCCTGTGTAGTGGTACTCGAAGCAGAGACTATAGTCTTTTCTAGAAGTTTTGGAATGAGCGTGTATTTATATAGTATATAGCTCAATTTCAGATAGATCATTCCGGAGGGGTACAATGCCAGAATACGATGAGGATGAAAAATTAGAGGCTACAAGGGGCGAAAAGATACTCGCGTCAGCGATGGTCATCTTCCTCTTGATGGGTGGAATATATGTTCTCAATGATCTGAACAATATTCCTGAAAAACCCCAAATAAGCTTTTATTATGAAAAATATAATGTTTATGGACTGGAAGATGAACAAAACAGCATAGATTTAGAGTTACGAATAGCCAGTGATACCCTATCGGCTGTTAAGGACGAATATAGCGGTAGTATGGAATACTACCTGTTCAAAAGAGAGGAATACAGGGTAACGCTTGATAAAGGGGAAGCAGATGAGATAAAAGAAGTAGAGTATGAAAAAGCAAAAGAAAAGTATGAACAATCTCGAATAAAGCTTGATAATGCACAAGCCGTGTATGACGGTATTGAAGAGAGATTGGATCAGAAGAGAAAAGAAGTGTTTAATGCCCATAATTTAGCTCGGGACGACTACAATACCGCGCACCAGATATATCGATTAAAAGTCATGGCGGTGAGATTGGCTTTTGTTATGCCCCTATTGCTGGTCGCCATCTTTACATTCTTGAGGGCTAAAAAGGTGAAGAGCAAGTACACCATCCACGCTAATGCGTTTATGGCGTTTGCATCTCTGTTATTGATATACATGGCTGTTGTGGACGTATGGAAAGCGACTCATGTCATTGGCATATCCATTTTTGGGGCGAGTGCTTGCGCTGTCACATTGGCATATCTCAAAAAACAGTTCTTCAGCTTTGAGCGCATCTCGATGCGCAGGCTAAGGGATAATAAATGCCCGTGGTGCAATTTTCCGATCAGATATACTACCTCTTATTGCCAAAATTGTGGCAGAAAATTGGCTGAAAAATGCCCGGAATGTGGGGAAATGCGACCGATTTTAACTCAATTCTGTCCGAACTGCGGAAGCGAAAGATCGGTCACAAGATAAATCAATGGGTATGCTGAATAATTCCGCACCGAACCGAAATCTTCATAATCAATCCGATCGCAATCCAGTGACATCGTGCCTCGGTGGCTTAGCGGTATAGCGCGTCCTTGGTAAGGACGAGGTCGCGGGTTCAATTCCCGCCCGAGGCTCTCGCTGTTCTTATCTGGTGTTATGACGATCAATTGCGATAACCTCTGCAATAGTAGAGGATGTCGCTTATGAAGATGCCCTGCAAGGTATAGTAAATCTGAGATTGGACATGGAAACGATTGGATTGATGAAATCTGTTCAATCCGCATACTTACTCAATATTGTGGGGATATCCGCATATAAAACCACGAGATTAACACAGAGATCTTGTGTAAATCTGTGTAATCTTGTGGTTCCCACCATATACTATTGAGCAGGTACTTGCGCCCCTCACTCACTCCCCTTCGCGCTTCAGCACTCGGACATGGTCGCCGCGCACAGTCACAGGTATCGGCACCATCGCCTCAAAGAGTTCGACTGTTATCTCCTCGCGCCCCTCATCGACACGCTTCACCCGTGCCTTCTCGCCCTTGAACGGTCCGGATATGAGTTCCACGATGCTGTCAACCGATATGCCGGTCACGGTCGGCTTCGGTGTTAAGAAATGCTCCACTTCCGCGATGCTGGACTCGCCCCGTACCAGCGATCTGGCATGCGGCACCATCTGAACCGCCTGATTCAGTTCATCCCGGTCGCCTGCCTCGATCAGTACATAGCCGCGCAGCTCATCGGGAACAAGTATCGCACGTATGTCAAAACCCTCTTTCCGCGCAACCTGCGCAAGTATGTTCGCAACCGAACGCTCCTGATTTGCAGTGGTCTTCACAACATAAATGGCTTCTTCTTCGCTCATAGATGCACTTCCCTGAGTGTCTCATAGATTGCGCCCGCGGGCGTAAGCGTACTCTTCTTCAGTTTGATCATATCCACACCCATCGTTCCGATTTCAACGTCTTTCAGACGTTCGATCGTGTCAGCGAGTTCTATTCGCTGGCTCTTTGAGATCTGTTTCACCCGCGCAAGGGTTGCATGCGGGGTGAACGCGCGTTTCTCGCTCTTGAACCCGAGCGGCTTCAGTTTCGATTCCACATCCGCATGCAACCTGACGAAAGCCTCTTCGGGGCTTGCGCCGATGTACACGACTCTGGCATAGCTCGGTTTCGGGAATGCACCGACTCCTTTGGCTTTCGCTACGAATGGTTCGCATTCGATCCCTGAGATCGCATCCCCGATCCTGGGAACGCTCTCTTCAGGCACATCGCCGAGAAACTTCAGGGTGATGTGGACCTGCTCCGGCTTCACGATCTTTGCATTTCCTCTGAAATCCCGCTGAATTGCTGTGATCGCATCTCTGAACGAATCAGGCAGATCGACAGCGATGAACGTCCGTATTATGAAAATCACCTCATACCATACCAAAGTAAACTGATACATGTTGGCATCTTAAAGTAGATAAAGATTGGTGCTGCGGATGCCAAATTACTTTGATATTCGCTCCGGAACCACGCTTCGAACATGCTCAATACGATATGATAGGAACCACAAGATTACACAGTCTGCGGAGCAGCCATCTCCACAAGATTTCTGTGTTAATCTCGTGTAATCTGTAATGGTCAGTCGGATGTGCAACAACACGGAAAACGTCGAGACATGGGTTGACAATACTCTTCGCGTCTCTGCGACTTTGCGTTAAACTGAGAATGAGAACGCAAAGACGCGAGGGCGCAAAGACGCGAAGAACAAAAATCCTCCTGTTGTTGATCATGTATGAGCATCGCTTTCTCTTGTGTTCATGGTCAGATTGACCATTACATAATCTCGTGTAATCTCGTGGTTTTGCATGTAGATATCCGCACGATATTGAGCAAGTACCACGCTTCACACAACCCACCACGAACGTTTGCGGATCCGCCAGAAAGGGGTGGAAGAGGTGAGTGGAAGAGGCGGCTCCGGTCATCAAAACTTTTATGTTGCTCTATACCCGATAACTCTTCACATGGAGACCAATTTCATAAAGAAACACGGGGACTCTGAGACTTTTATCATCAAACGGGCGTCCTTCTTTGATACTCCTGTGCATCTGAAGGGTAACCTGATCGTTGGCAATGATGTTGATTTCTGGAGCGATCTTGCGGTCACAGGGTCTCTTGAACTTGCAAAGGGCGTCACTGTGAAAGGATCGGTGCGTGCCGGGAGTGCAATTATCGGCGCACATTCCAGGATCAGCGGGGACGTGACGACCGAGCAGAACTGTGCGGTGCTTGATCATGCCATAATCGGGGGCAATGTCAGGTCTGGTGGTAATGTCATGATCAGACCGAACACCCGAGTCGGAGTCGTGAATGCATCAGGCGACATCGAGATCATGGGAAAAACAGATGTCTCCGAACTGCATGCAGGAAAAAAGATCATCGCAAGGAAAGATTTGCAGTAGTCGCAATAACAACTAACAACCAACAACGATGCCAGCAGATTCAGCAGGTCATGTAGATTCCGCAGATTCAATAGATTCCATGGACACTCACATCATCTACACCGCCGAATGCCCAGAAGATGCAGTAAAGACGATAAAGAAGATCGATTACGATTACAAACGGTGCTGCGGCTGTGGTATCTGCGTTGAGATCTGCCCGACCGGTGCGCTCGAACTCGGGGATATGTGCGCCATCGGAACAGGGCTGGATGTGCCGCCGGTCCTGCTCGATCCGGGTAAATGCTCCTTTTGCGGGATGTGCGCTGCATTCTGCCCAACAAAAGCTGTGAAGCTGGAGATTAACGGCGAAGACGCAACAAAACGGGAGTGCTACCCGCATATCGATCCAAAAGCGCAGGTAAACGAGAACTGCCTCCCGTGCAGCCTCTGCGAAGAGGTCTGCAAGACATGCGGTTCGGGTGCGATCAAACTCGAGTACACGTTCCCAAAGAAGGAGGAGATAGTCCCGTTCAAGGAAGGCGTGGAAGGCGAGATCACAATTGATATGGATAAATGCAACTACTGCGGCATCTGCGCCTATTTCTGCGATGCGTTCATATTGATTTCGAAGGAGAAGGACGAGATGTCCCCGGTTGATCCGGTTCCGTTCGAAAACATCTTAATTGACGAAGATGAGTGCGATTACTGCGTGCTCTGTGAGGATATCTGCCCGGAGGACGCAATCACTGTCAAGGTCAAATCCGAATTCAAATCCGGAGGCGATCGGGATTCCGAAAGGGTGGCGCCCCGGGTCACTGGCACGCTCTCAATCGATGATAGCTGCGTTGCATGCGGCTGGTGCAAAAGCGTCTGCCCGTACGATGCGATCGAGATTTCCAAGGCGTTTGAAGGCGAGATCCGCTTAATTGGGAACCATCTCATAAAATGCGATCCCGTGGGCTGCCATGCATGCTTCAACGTCTGCCCGTCAAATGCGTGGTACGTTCCGCAGGACAAGGATAAGAAGATCGAGGTCTCCTCAGACCTGTGCACCTTCTGTGGCGCATGCGAACATGCGTGCTGGCTCGACGCAATCGCTGTTGATCGGAACGCTGTTCTACACACCCCGGAGTGCGATTCCGCATGGAAAGAGGAGTGGGAGCAGGGAATTAAGAGCATCACCTCAAGAGAGCGGGTGCGTCCTGACCACTCGCACGTGGTCTCTCTGCCCGCGCCAGAGCGTGAGGTGATCGAGCCACCTCCAGTGCCGGTAATTGATTTTGTTCTGCTTGAGAGGGCGCGAGAGAGAATCGATCAGATCATGCCGCTACTCCACGATGCAAAGACGAGACGGGAGTGGGAGATGGTCGTGGATTTGTGAATCGATTCAAACGAGACTTTTCGGCTCTTTGGTAATTCGCGTTGCAAGCGTCTCGTAGATGAATTGTGCTTGCGTGATCTTACGTGCTTAGAGATCACGAATAACACGAATAAACGAATTTCACGAATGTTAAACCGGAATAAATTTGTGCCATTCGTCCATTCGTGAAATTCGTGATAAAAACTGCCAGAAACAGACCAAATTTCCGGAAAACCCCTTGAAACCAGAGTGGGATGAGTTGGGTAAATAACCGATATGATGGGTCGTTTGTTTACTGCAACGCGAGATACCAGAGACCCGACTTTTCAACTTAAGAGACGTGAGGCTGATGGGGGTTGATAGCTTGCTACTCCGGTGTAGATGATGGCATCTCCGATCCGGAAGCAGAAGAGCGCATCTGACGATGGTTACGGTTATAACGAGATTACTTTAGAGCCCGTATCACCACAAAACTCCCATCGTCATGACCCTCTCTATACGACTGCACCGCGGTAATATCTCCCAAACCACCAAATATTGTCTGAATCATCTCGAACTTATGGAACCCGGCATATCTCAGACCAACCATCACTTCATCAACCGAATAAAATCTTGCATATCTGTAAAATTTACTATTTTCCTTTTTAAGAATGTACGTTCTACCCAGGAAACTGTATTTGTCAATAAAACCAACAATTAAAGAGCCGTTCACCGTAAGTACCCTGTAAACTTCATCAAATGCTCTTTTTACATCATCCACAAAACAGATTGTCACCATCATCAGCGCAAAATCGAACTCTTCGCCCCTGAAAGGCAGACTCTCGGCAACACCAACGACAAAGGACACTCCCCTTTCACTGGCAACCTCACCCATCCGCAAGGACGGGTCGATCCCGACTCCGATTCCCAGAGGGGCCGCAAACCTGCCAGTCCCTACACCGATCTCCACACCCCGCCCACCCATCGCACCCGTCTCACCAGCCCGGATAAAATGCCGCAGCGCCTCAAGTTCGGATAGATAGATAAAACGGTTCTCATCGAACCATCGGTCATATTCGGCACAGTTCTCCTCGAACGGTTCAATTACCGGCACGTCTGCCACTTCCCCATAGCGGATCGTCCCCGAACTGTGCAAACAACCGTTCATCAGGGGAGGGCGCCATCTCAACGTCTTCCTTTCTGAACGAGTACTCGTAGTCGTTGCAGTAATCCAGTATCACCTGATATGCTTTGATTATCTTCTGTGTCCGCTCCTTGCACTTTTGCCGATCCTCTCCGCACCGATCAGGATGCCATTTCATCATCAGCACTCTGTACGACCTTTTTATGGTTTCCATCGTCGCCGTTTCAGGAAGACCGATGACATCTCTCGCATTCTTTATCTCATTATATCTGGTGGTGCCCATGAATCACGAATTTAAGATCAGTCAGCATAACGTTTTGGACGCTGTTTGTGACAGTACTTCTTAATTGGCTCTTCGCTATTCCGTGTGGGTAGTCTGAAACCAAGGTGACCCAACCGGGAGGAATCATGGTGATGAAATCATGTATTATTCTTTATAGATAATTAACCACAGAGGGCACAGAGGAACACAGAGTTTTTTTATTGACTATTACTCGCAAATCCCATTTTAAAATAGGTTACATCTCTCTGTGACTCTCTG
>DAOVGE010000071.1 GCA_030672605.1 Methanosarcinales archaeon | reverse complement strand
ACTCGTAGAAAAGTAACCGGTTCACTAAAAAATTATTCTTCCGAATGCCCCGACCGCAACCCTTATAAATCAGACTTGTTCTAAATTCAACTAAACAGAGGTTTAACAATGAGTCTGATAAGCGTTGCAGTAATAGGCGTTCTGACAAGTATCGCAGTATTTGGGATCAAGACCGGAGCCGGATGCGGACTCTCAAGCATCCGGAAGAGAGACACCCTGTATGTTGCAGCAGGTTACCTCGTGATCTCAATCTTCATCGGCTACCTGATCACGCTATTCTCGATCGATCTTATGGAGGGCTTGCTCAATCTCGGTCTTGCATTCCACACGATGCTCGCGCTCGCTCTGATCGCTGCGGGCGTGTACACGACAAGGAAGTGGAACTCCGGCTGCGATGTCACGAAACGCACCTTTGCAATCCTGTCGCTGCCGTGTCCGGTCTGTCTTGCCGCCATATTCATCGCATGTAGCATCCTTGCATCAAACATCGGTCTGGGCGGCATCGCAATCGGCATCATCGTCGGGGTGACATTCTCGGTATTCGTAATCATATCTTCGCTCTTCTTCAGGCGACTTGGCAAGACCCCTGCCGCACTCGGCGATGCGATGATCTTCATCGGACTCTTCTATATTCTTGGAGCGCTTCTAATGCCCGCATACATGAAGACAAAACAATTGGAGATAACCCCTGGGAATTTCGATCTCGCGGGAACCGTGGTACCGCTCATCGCACTGCTATTTATCATAGCGATCGGATTTGCCATCGACCGGGCAGAGGGGCGGTGAGGCACTAACATGGACACATCGACAGTAATATTTGAGACGCTGTACTGGATCTCGTACGCGCTCCTGTATCCGGTAATCCTCCTCCTCATGGCATTTGTGGTCTGGTCGCTTGCGCTTGCTGGCGAGTTCATATCCGAATACACAAGGAGATACCGGGATGTCACGGGGCTGGACGAGCTGTGCAGGAAAACAGATGTTTCCGACCTTCGAAACGGCAAACAACCATTCTTTGTATCTGCATTTATGCGCGATCTTGCAGACCAGATTGAGCGGAGATATTTTAATTTCGACAGAATGTTTGGCGATTGTGAGATTGCGATGGCAAAGAAACTCGAGACGACGAGACACTTAGCCATAGTCGGCCCGATGTTAGGTCTCATGGGCACACTGATTCCGCTTGGTCCTGCACTGATGGGGCTTGCCGAGGGGGATGTAGAGCAACTCGCAAGCAATCTGGTGATCGCATTCGCAACCACTGTGCTCGGACTTTTTTCGGGCGCCATCGGATTTAGTCTCACGATGATCCGCAGAAGATGGTACCAACAGGACATAAACGACATCGAATGCATTCTTGATGCTTTTGAGGAGAAATATGCCGAGAAGTAAGCGCACACGGCAGAAAGGGTTACTGGATGATAATTCAGACCAGAGTCCGCTCTCCGGCGTGGCAAATATCTTCGATGTTGCGATGGTCTTCTCAGTCGCGCTGATCGTAATGCTTGTGGTGTCGTACCATCTGCCGCAACTGCTCGATCCGGATGCCGACCTCACCGTGGTCACAAACCCGGGACAGCCGGATATGCAGATCATCATAAAGGAGGGGCAGACGATCGAGGTGATGAACATGACCGATAGGATCGCTGGCGGGCAGGGCGAGGTGCTCGGGACGGCGTACGAGCTTGCTGACGGGAAGGTGATCTATGTGCCAGAGGACGGGGCAGAGAACGGTAATGACTCGTCATGAGCGATTCATCGATGCCACGGCCCGCAGGGCTGGGCATTACCGGATGATGCCTTGGTGATTGTTGATGTGAGTCATCAGGATCAGGCGGAATCGAGCACAACAGTCTCCATATCCTCCCCGATCGTGACATCGCAGCCGCAGTACTCGTGCACCGTCGCAACCATCTCATCCTCAAATCCGACCGTGTGTGGATACAGGTGCGTCAGGATGATCCGCCCAACCGCTATCCCAACCATCATATCCCCAAGCATCCGCGGCGTCGTGTGATTGGTGACATCAGGCACAGAGTCGGGAAACGAGCACTCATGGATCAGGAGGTCTGCACCACTTGCGAGCGCGGCAATGCTCTTTATGGGTTCGGTGTCGCCAGAGTACACGACCCGCACACGCCCCTCCTCGTCAGCGATGCCGTATCCAAGCGAAGGCATCCCGTGCGCGGTCTTTGCGCAGATGATCTCGTATCTTCCGATCGGGACGCGATCCTGGTCAGCTATTTCAAAGACCTCGATATTCATCTTGCCTAACATGTAGGGATAAGCATCGAAAACCCGTGAAAGCCACTCACTGGTGCCGGATGGTCCGTATATCCGGAGATCATGACTTTTACATAGCCATTTCGCCTTTATAAGACTCATAACATCTGCAACATGATCGAGATGCAGGTGTGTGAGGAATACGTGCCCGATCGCTGCACAGTTCGGAAGGCGCGGAAGAACACCGCTTCCACAGTCGAACAATACCGGCGAATCGAGATTTACAAGAATGCCTGACTGCACCCGGTGCGGCTGGGGCATAGCAACTCCGGTCCCGATCAGGGTTATCTCAATGGTCATGGTTTACCAGAGGGGTGCACGATTCAAAAGATTTCCGCAAGTTGTGCGGTCTGTCTGGTTGCATCTCAACTTTGGAAACTCAAAAAACAGCCGCAGTCACCCGATTATCTCTCAAATCCCAAAATACCGAAGACTAAATCCAACTCAAAACCGCTATCGGCCGACCCCTCGAAACATACTCAATTTCGCGTTTATTCCGCGGTGTAGGGGTAAGGTTCTAGCTTCACATCGTACTGCGGCACCTCGATTTTCAAGATTCTGAATATTTCGGCCAACTCATCGCTCATTTTTATCGGGTGATTCACGTGAAGTTGTTTCTCCTTGAACAGTTCATGTTCATAGTAGCCAACCACAGATCTCCCGGATTTTATCGTGTAGAGCAATTCGCGAAACGAGTACTCCAGTCCGTCGCCCTTGAGAATCGCCCGCAATATGGAAACAAAGAAATAGCTATATACTGTAAATATTGTGTGGGTTTCAATCCGGCGATCCTTGCTATGGCGTATTGGGCAGACACTGAAATCCGTGTTTAGTTCCTGAAATCCTTTTTCCACTATATCTCTGCTCTTGTACACTTTTATCATCTCGGCAGGTGTCATATCGCAGTGTGTGAATAACGCGAAGAAACCAAATTTCTCGCGTCTACTATCCAGATCCTTTTCGTCCACAGCAAGTTCAATCGCCCCATCTTTCTCATTTTTAATGACTTCCATGGCTCTTTTGAGGCTGTGTTTTGCTATCAAGGAATTAATCACATCGTACTTACCATCCAGTGACCCGCCCTTTTTAT
>DAOVGE010000116.1 GCA_030672605.1 Methanosarcinales archaeon | reverse complement strand
ATATTTTAAAACTCATTGAACTTATGCAGGATGTGACATGTGGCGGCGGGATGAGTTCGTTCGGACCTGTTGTCTATGGCATTACCGATGATCGCGAGGACGTCGCAGATGCCATACACGCGGCAACTGAGTTTCTGGACCGTACGATCGGTGGCAGATGTGTGATTGTTCATGCCAGAAACAGAGGCGCTGATGTTGTGCATAATCCATGAAGATTTAAGTATCAGCACATCTAACTCTGTAATACCACAATGAAGATGATCGTTTTTGATATGGATAGTACGCTCTTAGATGCCGAGACCATTGATGAACTTGCAGCGGTGGCTGGCGTTGGTGAGGAAGTTGCAGAGATCACCGAGCGTGCCATGAACGGAGAACTCGATTACGGCGAGGCACTCCGCGAGCGTGTGAGTCTCTTGAAGGGGCTTAGCACCATACGTGTCATGCACGCTTGCGAGAGCCTCCCGCTGATGCCGGGCGCACGAGAACTGGTGGATTCCGTCAAGCAGATGGGATACAAAACTGCCATGATCACGTGCGGTTTCATGATCTCTGCACGACGTGTCGGCGAGATGCTCGGTATCGATTATGTAATCGCCAACGATCTTGCCACGAACAATGGAACGCTCACAGGAGAGGTTATTGGCGATTTGACAGAATGCGACTCAAAAGCCCGCATGCTTAAAGACCTCACTCACCGGTGCGGAATCGATCCGCAGGAGTGCGTTGCGATCGGCGATGGTGCAAACGATATCTATCTCTTCGAGAACGCAGGATACTCGATTGCATTCAATGCAAAGCCGATTCTGAGAGGGCATGCAGACGTGACGGTTGACCGAAAAGACTTAAGAGCGATCATCCCAATCATTCAAGGTATACGGAGGTAGGTGAACTGCGGAGCGTATCGCAGACGAACACATTGTCAGCAAAAATGCTGGAAAAGGAGGACATCAAGTAAATGCTGAAGGAATTACAGGATAAGAGAGCGATACTTAAAAAGGAACTTGAGGAATATCGTGACAAGCGCAATGAATTGAATACCGATGCAAGTAAGTGGTCTACACAGCGCAACGAACTGAACAGAACGTCAAGAGCGTTGATGGATGAGGCACAGCACTACAAGCATGAACGGGATGAGCACAACAGGAAGGTAAGTGACTGCAAGGTTGATCGGGACACGTACAACAAGAAGATTAACGAAATCAATACGCGTATTGATACAATCAAGAAAAACTGTAATCTCACCGGGCCATCGGTATCCGAACTCAAAAAAGAGATCGACGGCCTTGAATTCAAACAACAAACGCAGGTATTATCTCCGGAGAAGGAGAGGGATCTTGTCACCACGATCGCTTCAATAGTCAGTGAATACAAATCAAAGATGCAAGAGATCGAGAAAAATTCAGAACTCAAATCGGCACTCGAGGAACTGGATACGCTGCGCGAAGAAGCGTCCAAACACCACGATAAAGTTACGGAGTATGCAGATCTGGCGCAGGAGTATCATGACAAGATGATCAAGGTCTTCAAGGAAGGAGAGGGCATCAGAAGCAAATCGGATCGCGTTCATAAGAAATTCGTAAAGATTCAGGATGAAGCGGATCGTCAACATCATCTCTTCATCAAGACTCAGAAGGAGATTCGTGAACTGGATAAGACGATTCATAGCATTATGCGGAAAGGTAGGGAGGATAAGCGGAAAGTGGAACGATTGAAGGTTAGACAGGAAGCCGAGGAGATATATAATCTCTTTAGACATGGGGAGAAGATCAGTACCGAGGATTTGATGCTACTTCAACGGTCTGATCTGCTGTGATTCATGAAGACTCTCGTGTTGTGTCTGGATCGGGATGACGACATCGGACGGAAGGCTAAGGTCAGCAGTCCGGTTATCGGTAGAGCTGCGAATATCGAGGCGGCAACGAAGCTTGCGATAGCAGACCCCGAAGATTCAGACACAAACACGATCTTCGGCGGAATCGAGGAGTATGACCGCCTGATTGCGGCAGGCGTGGACACCGAGATCGTAAGCATTGCCGGGGACCGCAATGTCGGAGTCATATCCGATAGCAAGATCGCCTCGCAGATGGACGATCTCCTCGACAAGCACGGGTTTGAGGGCGTGGTTCTTGTCTCGGATGGTGCAGAGGATGAGTCGGTCTTGCCAATCATAGAATCGAGGATGAAGGTGAATTCGGTAAAGCGAATACGGATCAAACAGAGCGAGAGCATAGAGAGCACGTACTATCTTCTCAAAGAGTTCATCAGCGATCCGAAGATCAGGGGTGCGCTATTTATCCCGATAGGTCTCGCCTGTATCACTTATGCGGCGTTATCCCTGATAAACCGTCCGGAGATCGCTGTTGGAGCCATTCTCGGCGTTGTCGGGGCATATCTGCTCTATTATGGTTTCGGGATCGGAGAGTCCATAGCCAGGCACAGTGAAAGCGCAACCGAGTCGCTGCACCGCGGGAGAATCAGTTTTGTCACATACCTCGCAGCGATCATAATCGGGATCATCGCAACGATTCAAGGGGCAAATGCCTGCTGGGAAGGTATCGCAGGTGATATATTCCCGGGATATATCATATTATCGATGATCTTCGCACAGGCGTCGGTCTGGTGGTATGTGGCTTCCGGACTGTTCATCGGTTTCGGGAAGATAATCGACCTGCGCCTTGAGCGAAAGACAATCGGGCGGGCATGGGCGTTTCCGTTCTTTGTTGTTGCGGTCGGGATTCTCCTGTGGAGCGCAAGCGCATACATCATAGCAACCACTGAGTATCAGCAGAATTATGGCATCCAGTACCTCATAGTCTCAATAGGGGGCGCCGTTATAATCGCACTCACCGGGATATATGCTGCAACGAGAAGCTATGGAGATGTTGTATGAAATGTTAATATTAATGATCCTTGACGGATTCGGGCTGAGCGAATCCGACAGCGGCAACGCAATCGCACACGCTGCTACGCCCAATCTCGATGCACTTCGCAAGCGATACCCGACATGCACGCTGGTGGCGTCAGGAGAGGCGGTCGGGCTTCCGGACGGGCAGATGGGCAACTCCGAGGTCGGGCATCTGAACATCGGTTCTGGAAGAGTCGTGTATCAAGATCTAAGTCGCATAAACCTGGCGATATCTGATAAGACGTTCTTCAAAAACCCGATTCTCGCAAAGGCAATTGAACATGTGAAGACGAATGATTCCTGCCTGCATCTGATGGGGCTTGTCTCAGACGGGGGCGTACATAGCCATCTCACGCATCTTCTCGCCTTAATGGAACTTGCGTCAGAGAACAATGTCAGAACAGAGGTGCACGCATTCCTTGACGGGAGAGATGTTCCTCCTAGGAGCGCACTCGAATACGTGAACAAAGTTGATGGATACGCGGGATTGCAGATAGGCACTGTTTCTGGTAGATATTACGCAATGGACCGTGATAACCGCTGGGAGCGAGTGGAGAAGGCGTACCGCGCCCTTGTTTCAGGCGAAGGTGAATCCGCAGAGAGTGCGGCTGACGCCGTTCGAAATGCGTATGATCGCGGCGAGAATGACGAGTTCGTGCTGCCAACAGTCGTTAAGGGATCTGTTCCGATATCTGACAACGATTCGATCATCTTCTTCAACTTCAGACCGGATCGTGCCAGAGAGATCACACGTGCATTCGTGGATCCGGATTTTGATCATTTCAACCGCCAGAGACTACGTAACCTCCATTTTGCGTGCATGACCGAATACGACGCGACGATCGATGCGGATGTTGCGTATGCGCCGGAAGAGATCACAAACACACTCGGAGAAGTCCTATCGAGCGCGGGATTGCGGCAGTTGCGCATCGCAGAGACCGAGAAGTATGCGCATGTCACCTTCTTCTTCAATGGCGGCGTTGAGACGCCGAACCATGGAGAGGACCGCTGCCTGATACCATCTCCGAAGGTTGCAACGTACGATCTGTTGCCCGAGATGAGTGCTCATAAGGTAACCGACGCTGTGGTCGAGCGGATTGAGTCGCACGACTACGATGTAATCATCCTGAACTATGCGAACTGCGACATGGTCGGGCACACAGGCATCTTCGATGCTGCTGTAACGGCTGTGGAGACGGTTGACACATGCGTTGCCAGAGTCATCGATTCTGTAAAAATGGTTGGCGAGTCTGCAATCATAACTGCGGACCATGGCAACGCGGAGGAGATGGTTGATGAGGACGGGACGCCGCATACCGCACACACCACAAACCCTGTGCCGCTTGTGATGGTTGATAGTCGGGTGACAGGCGTTCGGGACGGAAAACTCGCTGACATTGCGCCAACGATACTTGAGCTGCTCGGGTTGCCGAAGCCGGCAGAGATGACGGGTGAGTCGGTTATTGTGTAGTTGGGTGGTGGTTGGTATTATGTTCTATACACAGAACAAAAACTATTTGAATTTGTTCTGCTAACAGAACAAACGAGATAGGGGGGATTGAATCGCTGTTGGGGGTGATTGATGAGTTTAGTCTGGGGGTCTCATTATAACCGGGGATTATGATTGCGAAGAGACTATAAATGGCAAAACGATTAGCTTTGTGCCACTGTGGAAGTGGCTGCTCTGAACAAGAGTTGGGGGGTTTCTGATCAGCCTATGCGGCACGCTGAAAGAAGACTCCTTTGACTCGCGATTGGGCGCGCTGAAATTGGGAGATCGCCGGGGAGTCTGTCATGGTCGTGTGATCTCAATCGATTGTTTCGCGTGTGTGGATTTGCATTCACACGTCTTCAGATCCCGCACCGATTCCACAGACGCTGTAGACAGCTACGCCGCGATTCGCAGGATCTTTTGCCACCAGTCGGTTGAACATAGCCCCAATGTGAATCACAGCAAAGTTAGCGCGCGGTTTAGCAACAGTGATGATCTACTTAGCACATTGTCATCGCAAACCACAATTCCGGAGATCGGCAGCGCACATACAAGTCCCAACTGATGCCATTCTTTATTTGTCTCGATTGTTAATGCATGTGTTGTTATGTTCATAAAAGAACAAAAAAACTGTAATTGACTGCACAATGTGCCAAAATGCCAATGATAAAAAAATATAGATATGCATAATAAAGTGAACAAAACACATCGATACGGCAGAATATCATTTTTATGACACTCTTGCAACGATCAACCGTTTTTGTGTGGTACCAGTGCCCTTGCAAGAAACCGTCGGCGCGCATGTGGTTTGCGGACGTATCGGTCTCGCACAGTTCATCTTCTCGGTTGTCGGAGTCGATGCCATTCACACTGCAGAATGCAAGTGAAAGCGAACCATTGGCATTAGCCTGGGGTGATGAAAACTCCCCATATTCGGGTGAGTTCCACATCCCAAAACCTTGTCATTTTTGTTCCTTTTTTTGTCACCCCGTCCTCAATAGATAATCGATAAGCGGCGTGCTGAATACGGCGTGTTTCACAAATA
>DAOVGE010000170.1 GCA_030672605.1 Methanosarcinales archaeon | reverse complement strand
CCTTAAATGTACCGGTTATTCATGCGCGGTTACTAAGATATTTGCATCCAATACTGAAACGTTGCAAAAACGGGATCAATTTAGTGCAGTAGTTTCATTAGCCCGATTATAAACCACACCCATCAGTCGAATTGTTCCACGATTTAAAAAAACCAGTAGCAGTCGGTTCAATATAAGTAAAGAGATGCTTTCGCGCCAGTGCTAAAGTGAAACAAAAATGGGATCGATTCAGTGCGGGATATGCACATCTTTTCATCACCATAGGGTCTACCTGCCAAAAATGCTACTTTATTTTTCTGCAAGCCCTAAGTACCGATTCTTCCGGTTATCCGGATGAAATCAGCCGTCCCCCAGATATTCCAACATTATGAAACCCCTGAGAACCAGGGGTTGATCAAACAATGTGGTCTGCATGATGCATCCCGGCATGGCAAGCACCTGTGGCTGCTGCAGAAATGTGGTACTGGCTGATGCAGCGCCATAATCAAATAAAGTGGAATCAGTGCTCCTTTCGACCTTCTTTTCGGAACGTATCTGGATATCGTGTTTTCTGCGCTCATTTCCATCCTTCTTCCCCAACTCGTAATATCGACGCAGCAGATCCCTCTGTGCCGTTTCATCGACATGGCTGACCAGATCATTGTATGCCGTAGAAATCCAGCCGATCTCGGAGTGGTGGTGGTATCCGACATCGTATCCAAGCGCATATACCCGCTTGATTACGTCCTGCAGATTCTCGCCTGTTTCCGGCATGTTATGTGATCTCTCCTGCTACAAACAACCCTTCCCCGCCGAAATCGAGTTTTCGCATCTTGCAATCGTGTGCGGTGCCGCACATCTTGGTGACCTGTATGGCACGAACCATCGAGCCGCCGCGCATGAAGTTGTGAAGAAAGATGAGTCCGTCACATGCGTACTGTTCTGTTGAGTATGTGCTCGGATCGACCATCTCAGAGAGCAGGATTGTGGTGCAGTCCAGCAGCTTGAGGTGCTGTATGAACCGTCCGACCTCACTATCCATAGATCCCGGATCCCTGATGCTGAAGCGCAGCGCGGACATCGGGTCGATCACCAGACGCTTGATTGAATGAACGCTTACGAAATCCGCAATCTCCGAATAGATTGCAGACGGGTCGATATGCGCCTCGGAGTCCCCATAACCTGCAACTGACGGAATATCTATGAAAAACAACCGGTTCCGCTTGATCAACATCTGTATGTTCATGCTGTAATTGTTCATGTTCGCAATTGTCGTCTCTGCACCGCGCACCAGCGATACGTACAACCCGGCTGTTCCCGCGCTCGCCCCGTTTGCCAGAAACTGCACCCCGAACGTGGTCTTTCCGCTGCCGGGAGGACCGCTCACAACATACGTTCGATTCGGGATGAGCCCGCCCCGGACTATCTCATCAAATCTTTTGATTCCCGTTTTTATTATCAACTACACCACCTACTGGCAGTATGACTGTGAATGTACTTCCCGAGCCCTCAACGCTTTTCAGTTCGATCAATCCCTGGTGCATCTCAACGATCTTCCTTGCAATCGCAAGACCGAGACCTGTGCCCTGATGAGTCTCAGCCTGCTCGAACTCCTCAAATATGGTCGGCTGTTTCCCTGCAGGAATTCCTATGCCGGTGTCAGAGACTGCGATCTCGACAACATCGCCCGTATTCACCGTTGTTACCATGATGTCGCCCCCACCTGGTGTGAACTTGATCGCATTGTCGAGCAGGTTGATCACCACTCTTCCTACGAGGTTGCGATCGATCACAATCGCTGGCAGGTCATGCAGATCGCGCTTCAGGTTGATCTTCTTCTCGTCTGCGAGCGATCTCAGGTCATCCACGATCTTATTTATCATCTTATTCACGCTGACTTCTTCTAAATTCAAAACAATCTTTCCTGACCTGATTTTACTGACATCAAGCATATCAGTGATCAGATTAGTGATTCTATCGCTATTTTTAAGTATCTTCAGAAGAGCGCTCTTCTGCTTCTCGCTGATATCGCCAAGTCTTCCCTCGTGCAGCAGTTCCGAGTACGCGTGGATGATTGTGATCGGATTCCGGAGTTCATGTGCCACAGTGTTCAGGACTTCGTCTCTTGATCGGATGCTGTCAGCGAGTTCGATGTTCGACCGTGCCAGATTATCGGCAATCTCGCTCAGCCCTGATAGCTCGCCCGAGTCAACGGTACCGCGTTCCTCGGATCTCCCGAAGAGAAGGGATGGAGGTGCGATCAGATCCATCCCGGCAGGGAGATTGGACTCTCCCTCTGTTTCGGCTCCGGGCTGGTCGATGCCCGTAATATTTCCGTCTTCGTCGATTACGAATATGCCAGAGGGGGCGGTCGGAGAGTCAGAGGATTCCAATGATTCGGACGATTCAGACAATGCGGTCTTGATTCTGCTGCGCACATTCGCATGCATGAGAACATCATGGACGATCTCGATTCCGGCAAACCTCTTGCCTGATGCGTCCAGAAGCGGTGTGATTGAAAGCATTGCATCAAACGTCCTGCCATTCCTGTCACACACAGTCTGAACAACACCCATCGATCGATCCGTCTCAAACGATTTCACAATCTCGTCATGTATGGCAGGCTTCGCCTCGCAGATCTCGTAGTAATATCTGCCGGTATCGTCGCCGAAGAGTTGCTCATACCATGAATTGGCATACCGTATCCGCATGTCCATATCCAGAACGCAGATGCCGATATCTAACCCTCGCATCATATCGCTTACGCCCACACACTCACCAAAAATAAATCGCATGGAATGTTTATAAATGTTTGCAGTTCGAATGAAGACCATGAAGATCAGAATCGACAGATCAACGATCGCCGGCACGATCGCCGCACCGCCGTCCAAGAGTTACACGCACCGTGCAATCACAATCGCAGCGCTCTCGGATGAGTCCATGATCGCATACCCGCTCCTGTCTGCGGACACGGAGGCAACGATATCCGCGGCAAGTAGAATCGGCGCTACGATAACCCGATCGGGTGATGGGCTGAGCATACGGGGCGTGCCGCGTCCGGAGGTGGCTGCTAATGTGATCAATGTCATGAACTCGGGAACGACGCTTCGCTTCTTCACAGCGATAACATCGCTTGCATCGGGAACGAGTGTGCTCACAGGCGATGCATCGATCAGAACGCGTCCGAACACCCCGCTTCTTGATGCGCTCTGCAATCTCGGCGTGAATGCATTCTCAACAAGAGGAGACGGAACTGCTCCGATCGTGGTTACGGGACCTCTTACAGGTGGAAGAACGGCGATCAGCGGCTCGATCAGTTCGCAATTCATCTCTGCGCTCCTGATCGCATGCCCGCTCGCAAAGGAGGACTCCGTAATCGCAATTGAGGGCGAACTGAAGTCAAGACCGTACGTGGATGTTACAATCGAGGTGCTGCACGAGGCAGGGATCGTAATCGAGGAAAAAAATGATTCCGAAGGTTTGAAGTTCCTAATTGAGGGAAATCAGAGATTTGATCTCAAAAAATACACAATACCCGGGGATTTCTCATCATCATCGTATCTGCTTGCCGCTGGTGCGCTCGCAGGTGACAACGTCACGATCAGGAATCTGTATCCGTCTGCGCAGGGCGACGCTGCGATCATCCAGGTTCTCGAGGAGATGGGTGCGGATATCAAATGGGACAAGAAAAAGGGCGAGGTAACGATTACCAAGAGCGATCTGCACGGCGTGACAGTCAATGTCGGCAAGACGCCCGATCTCACGCCGACGCTTGCAGTGCTCGGCGCGTGCGCATCAGGCGAGATGCGGATTGTGAACGCGTCGCATGTGCGCTACAAGGAGACCGACCGGCTGCATGCGATGACTGTAGAGCTTGCGAAGATGGGCGTTAATATCAGCGAGACTGAGGATGAACTCGTGATTCGTGGCGGCGAGGTAACGGGCGCGTCGCTTCATGGCTGGGATGATCACAGGATCGTGATGTCGCTTGCCGTTGCAGGGATTGTGGCTGGCGATACTGAGATTGATACCGCGGAGTCAGTTGCGGTCTCGTACCCGGGGTTCGTCAGGGATATGCAGCAAATCGGTGCGGGGTTGAGGGAAGTTTGAGAGGGGGCAGTCAAATCTAAACATGAAGATGAGGCAGTTCTTTGCGACGGGACTGTTCATGCGAATGGTGTGGGATATCACACAACCGTCGATCTTCACTCAGATTTTAATCCCCGGTTGTGCAAATTTCGCAATTAATGGGAATATTTCGATCTTTGTACGTTCGAATCTTTTTTGTAATGGTCAGTCGGATGTGCAACAACACGGAAAACGTTGAGACATGGGTTGACAACACTCTTCGCGTCTCTGCGACTTTGCGACTTTGCGTTAAATCGGAGGAACGCAAAGACGCAGAGACACAAAGACGAAGGAGTGGCGCCCACGATTACTACAACGTGGAGGGTGGGCCACTGCTATCGACCACAGAAAACGTTAGAACCAGCAAATTTCATGGTTTTTTCGCCTCAGCTAAACACATACCTTGCAACTACCCACCCCACACGATACAATCAGATCGGTACATCATCAAACCCACCCCTCCCTCCACACCTCAACCACAACCACCGCCGCGCCAACCCCGCTCCCCACAACCCACGCATACCCGAGCCCCACAACCCCGTACAGTCCCATGAACAGATACCCAAAGCCCACCAGTAACCCAAAAATCACCCCGCTCAGAACCACAATCCCCTTAATGTCCCTCTGCACCCTCTTGATAGTAAAATAAACCTGATTCACCCCGACAAACAAACTCGCAACAACCATCGCCCGCAGCACATCCACCCCGCCAGCAGCATAATTTGCACCAACCACCCCGAGCACCCAGCCGCCGCAGGCATACAGGAAAGCCGCCGCCGGGACGAGCAGCGAGAAGATAGCAACGAGCGACTTCACAACACCCCTCTTCAGCGCCTCGCCATGACTCCCCTCGACAAAGAGTGATGTGCCGATCGCGACAGGAATCATGAATAGCAGGGACGCGATCGCATACGCAATGTAATAGTACGCAGCCGGCTCCGCTCCAAGCGTGTTCAGGACCATGATCGGCAGAATCATGTTCGGAGCTACCATGAAAAGACCTGCAAGATAGTTTCCGGTGGAGAAATGGAATGCCGTTCCCAGAAACCTCCGATCGACCACAAATCCGGGTCTGACACCGGATCTCGCAAGCAGGACGAGCGCAAGTAGCCCCGCAAGCACGAATGATGCGCCGACCGCCCCGAATATTCCGATCGCTCCGAGCGAGATGAGCGGGATTAAAAAGAGAACTCTTGAACCCACAACAATGCTCTGTAGGAACTGGAACTCCGCTTTTCGGATTGCAACGAACGAGACCGCGGTTAATGCCGCCACAGAATTTGCTGCGAGGAAGATTAAGAAGAGTGTGGCATTCTGTGGCGATTTCAGGAGACTGAGTTCCGGCGAGAAGATGTTCACGCCTGCAATGAATATCACGCCGAAGAGAACCGCAAAAGAGGTTGTTAGAAGAAGAGACGTGCTGAAGATTCTGCTTTTATCGTTGTTCGGAAAGAAACGGATGATCGATGCGTCCAGCCCGAACCGGGATATCAGGACGAGCAGAGCCATTGAGGAGATCAAGGCGGTTGCGATGCCAACGTCTTGCGGCGAACAGAGTTTTGCTGCAAGCATCCAGAAGATGAAGCCGAATCCGGCACTCGATACCGCCGAGAGCATGATTAAGATGGAGTTTCGGAATAGGGGGTCGCGGAGGTGATATAGTATCTCTTCACTGGTTTTTGGTATCGTGATTTTCATGCAAGTCCCCCAACCACACTCCTGGCAACCCACACGCACTCACGCTCATATACACTCACACATACTCACACCCCATAATAATCGCCCGCAGCATCGCAACACCACAATCAGTATGGACAAGCGACGTCGCAACACCCCGCTTCAATGCCCCACCTACTGATCCGGATCCGGATCGGGCTTCTGATTTGGCTCATGATCAGGTTCCCGGTCATCGTGGATAAAGAAGTTGTCCCCGACCATCATCCGGACGTACTCCTCCTTTCGACCCTTCTGCACCCGGATCTTATCTGTTGTGAGAAGCGCCTGGTTGAGGAACAGCCCTTCGAATTTGCTTATCACGCTCTTTTCATGCGCATCTTTGTTGATCAGCGCAATTACATTGAATTGTTTGTGCGAAAACATCTCAACAGACTTCGAGATGGCATCATACGCTTTGTCGAGACCGTGTTCAGAAATAAGATGGCTTATGGGCTCGAATATGACCCACATCCCCTCAGGGAGTTGTTCAAACATATCCGAGAATTGTTCGATCTGATCCAGTGGCAGAGTGACCACACCATCGCTATCTGTGATCTCTTCTGCCGTGGATGAGATCTCTATAAATTTCATTGCGCCGATATCGATTAAATCATGTAATTTGCCTTTGTACTCCGATATCCTTGGCTCGTTTGAGATCAGCACCACATTCCTGCATTCGCCGAAGATTCTGAGCGTGACCTCGATCACCGCATCCTCGTATCTGCTCTCAGGAGTGTACTCGATCAAAACAGACCTGCCAAAGAGGCGGCTCACCTCGTCAGCCTCGGGAACCGACCAGACCATTCCTTCCATGAGGTACTCACCGATATGCTCCTTTGGAATGGTTCTAAACGCCCGGTATATCAAAAATCCGGCGCCTGCGAAGGTGCATGTGTAAACAACGCTCCAAAATGCAAGAAACATGATCATTGCATCTGTCGCATCTTCGATCCCGGAATACATGCTCGCAATCATGAGGAAGATTGATGTTGTGATCTGGAACACGGCTGTGAGCGCGAGCAGCAGCCACGCAACAGATCCCTTCTGCACGTTCTGATGCACCATGACCCAGAGGAACATGGCGGCAAATCCTGCGATGAGCGAGATTCCAATAAAGACGCTGAATAGCAGATACGTTGTGTCCATCAAACCACTCCATAGATAATAATACTGCGATACTAAATAAATCTTTGTGTCAGGCGCGGGCATCCTGGCAGGAAGTCGTCTGCAGTTGCACGCACCCAAATGCTTTTACGTGCATTAGACACAGAGGTAATAACTGAAATGGTGTAGGTGACACGGATGAAACTCGATGACATCGATAAAGAGATTCTCGCGATGCTGGAGCAGGATGACATGACTCCGGACGCAACGATTTCCGAAAAACTCGGAATCACGCAGGAAGAGGTTAGAGAGCGGCTCGATCGGCTTGCCGACACCAGAACCAAGATACTGGTCGTCGATGATGAACCCGATACCTTGATCCCGCTGACCCGTGCGCTTGAGGCAGACAACTACGTAACAATCGAAGCAGTCGATGGTGCCGAAGCGATCGAAAAGGTGCAGACTGATACGCCCGATCTGGTTCTTCTCGATCTGATGCTGCCGAAGATGAATGGTTATGAGGTCTGCATGAAGCTGAAGGAGGATCCGCTGACGCGGCACATCCCGATCATCATGCTCAGTGCAAAGGGCGAGATCAAGGACAAGGTGCTTGGTATCGAGATCGGTGCCGATGATTATGTGACAAAACCGTTCGATCTCTTGGAACTGAAGACGCGGATACGTGCACTGCTGCGCAGGGCGAGTGCGTGAGCGCGTGTATTATGGTGTGCACGCATTAAAGCTAAAGCGGTATGTGTTTGGCAGAGGTGAAAAAAACCACGAGATTTTACGAGATTAACACAAGAAGGTGGTAGTCCATTATATCTTGCCCCCTCGCACTTTCTCGTGGAAATCCGTGTAATCTTGTGGTGGGATTGCCAAAAATAACCTGTTAAATTCGTGTCATTCGTCCATTCGTAAAATTCGTGATAAAATCGGCAGAAGGGATCACGAATGGCACGAATAAGCGAATCACACGAATGTCAGGGATGTGAAGTGCCATCAGATAACTTTGCTACTTTATTTTTCGGTGAGCACTTAGCTAAACACGTACCTAAAGCGCATACATAAGCAAGCTATGTGAAGGCGCCGATGACTAACCGAGACATGAGTGTAATCGTTGGAATCGGGGCAAGGCGCGGTGTGACCGCTCAGGAAGTTTGCGCTGCAGTCGAATGCGCACTGCGCGATTCTGGGCTCAATCTCGATTCTGTGCGGATGTTTGCGTCATCGCGGCTCAAAAAGGACGAACTCGGGATTATCGATGCGATACGTTCGCTGGGACGTGAGATTGCGTTCCTGGACGATGAAACGATCAACGCATGCACGCCGAGATCACCGTCGGAGGCGAGCAGATTCGGTCTCGTTGGCGTGGCAGAACCATCTGCACTCGCGCTCTCCAACGAGAAGGAATTGATACTGGAAAAGAGGAGCTACGGGCGGGTCACAATCGCAATTGCACGGTGACACGGCGATCCCGAATCACCTGGCTAGTGAATCGCGCCTTTTTTATATCCATGAGCCGCATCATTGAATATGGACATGCTGACACTCTGCGAAGATATCTCTTCTGCAATCACTGATGCGATCGCGCCCGTGATCGGCACACCGGAGTCCGGGGAGGAACTGTACATAGGTGCCGATGGCACTCCCACGAAGAAGATCGATGAGGTGGCAGAGAATGCCGCACTCGATGTTTTGATTGACGACGGGCGAAAGATCTTGCTCGTAAGCGAGGAATGCGGCGAGAAACTGATTCACGGGGCGCGGAAGGATGTCGATGACAGGGACATCGAGTTTACGCTCGTTCTGGATCCACTCGACGGAACATTCAACGCGGTTGCTGGCATCCCGTTCTATTCGGTCTCCATTGCAGTCGGAGATTGTGATCTTTCCGATATCACAAGCGGGTTCGTGCAGAATCTACATTCAGGCGAGGTTTACCATGCAGAGGTTGGAAAAGGTGCATACCGCAATAACAAGAGAATCAGCGTATCAACAAACGATGATTTGCAGAGACTGAGTGTGACTGCTTATGCATACCGTACAGACTCAACAAAAATAGCTGATCTCGGTAAAACCGTGCGGAGGATACGGGTTCTGGGGAGTTCGTCACTGGAACTCTGCTATGTTGCGGCAGGCGTTCTGGATGCCTTTGTTGACTTCCGCAGGTCTCTGAGGGTGATTGATATCGCCGCAGGAAAGCTCATAATCGAGGAATCCGGCGGAATTGTCACCGACGCCACTGGCATGCCACTTCATGGCGAACTCTCGATCACATCGCGGGTGAACATGCTCGCATCCAACGGACTCGTTCACAAGCGGCTACTGGACCTGACATTCGGGGAATGACTTTTTGGTTTGGTGAAAGGGCGGATTTGCGCGCTGCCAGATGCGCGCATAAAGGATCAGGAGTTATCGCGAGAAGACGGCTCGTTGTGGATATTAAGGGAAAGCTGCGATCCAACAGCGAAGTATGCGCGGATCAACGCGGAATATATGGGTTGGGGTGCGTATTCTGGCGATTGCAAAATGGTTAATAATTCTGAAGGGCTATCATGATGTATGGAACAATACGATGCCTGTTTTGGTTGGTGCGCGGTTTCGCTATTGGCAGATTGCTGTACAGGGGGGGTTGTGTAAATGGATCTTGAAGCGGCTCTGGCAGGTTCCAACTACAAATCAAGACTTGATATTATCAAAGAGCATTCAGAAACGCTGTGGGAGAAGGACACAGTTCATCATACATATTATACGCTCCACGGAATGAAGCATTCTCGTGCAGTAATCTCCATGCTTAATGGATTGGTTGACGGAATTGACCCAGATAAGGGGCTAACTAATCCTGAAATTTTTTATCTGTTGGCTTCTGTATATTTGCATGATGTAGGTATGATACTTCCATATCCCGAAGGCGAGGATGAGGCAAAGGGGATCAGTGCACGGAAAAAGAAACCGTATGCAAAAGAGGATCTAATTAGAGATAAGCACCATCTGAGAAGTGGGGGATATGTGATTGAACACGCTGATAATTTAAACTTAGATCATGTCGAGTCGGAATACGTTAGATTGATTTGTGAAGGGCATCGGGTTGTTAAACTTGATACTGACGATTATAACGATAAATTGGTTGGCAACAATGAACGCATAAGAGTGCGGCTGTTGGCGGCATTACTAAGATTTTCAGATGAATTGGATATCTCTTACCAAAGAGCGCCGAAAAAACTTATGGATATTTTAGAGGGGGAGATGCCTGACTATTCACGATTGCAGTGGTTAAAACATCATTACACAAGTGGAGTGGGCATATCGGATCAAGAATCTAATGGAATGAGAAAAACAATCGTGGAAATACAGACTCAATACCCTGATCGTGGACGTGGGAAAAAGATTACGGCGGAATTAATCTTCAAACCAATCGAGAAGTCACTTAAAAGCGTAGATAGAATTTTATTAGAATATGGGCTAAATCTACAATTAAATCTGCCGGAAATTCATTTCACTGAGAATTTGGATGAAATTCCAGAATATATTTATGATATATATCTCGGTCAAAAACTTAAAGTCTCTATGGAAATACCTCGAATAAAAAGTTTCGTAGGAAGAAATTCAGAACTTCTTGTGTTATTAAGTTCATTAGATAAAAATATTATAATAATTGAAGGGATTGCTGGGATTGGGAAAACGTATGTTGCTGCAAGATTTGCTGATGAGGTAAAAGACGAGTATGGTGTCCACTGGTATGGGGATCTCAGTGAAGTTAGTACCCTCAGTTCAGTGATGCAGAGACTGGCGGAATTCCTGAAGGATAATGGCAGACCAAGGCTGCTTAATCACATAGAGACTTTTGGGTATTATAATATTGATGTTTTAATAAATATATTAAAAAATGAATTAGTAAACAACAGATTTGTGATATTTTTCGATAATTACCACAAAGCGGAGGATGAATTAAATCCGTTGATGAAACAGCTACTTTACATTGAATCCTCTAAAATTGTACTCATTACCAGACAGGAACCTGCTTTTTATAATGTAGTAGATGTGGGAGAAAATCGGATTGCAAAAATAAAAATAGATTCGTGGGAAGAGTATGAAGATACTCAGGAGATGTTTAGACTCAGGGGAATCGAAAGTGCTGACGATACCACTTTAAGAGAAATTCACGATAGATTGCACGGACATCCTCAATATTTAAACCTCTTTTGCATTCTTGCACAAAAATCAAAGCCCGAAACATTATTGGAAAAACTGCTCGAAGCACGAGAAGATGCACACTCTTATTTAGAAACCGAAGTATATAATTCATTAGAGGCAAACGAAAAACTTCTATTAACGATAATCGCAGTTTATAGGATTCCCGAAACAGTAGATGCTTTGTATATTGTTAATGAATTTACAGATGTCGATGAAGTTCTTAATAGTCTAATAAATAAATTCCTAGTCAATGAAATTGGTATAGACACCTACAATGTACATGAGATCATAAGGGATTACTGTTTAAACGATGTAAAAAAGAAAAAAACACTAAGAAACTACTATAAAAGTGCTGCTGAATACTATTCATCAAAGGATGCAAATCCAGAGTCTTTATTGGAGGCAAGTTATCATTACATTAAAGCTGGTGAACATGAAAAGTCAGCAGAGATCGTTATTAATAATGCAAATGATTTTATAAATAAAGGTTTTTGGAACAAGATAGAATATCCGCTTAAGGATGCTATAAAGACCTTTGGTAAGCACTGAGATGATCGAAACGCGCTGCGCTGGGTCGGATTGGCACATCTACGTATTGGAAATTTCTATTTAAAACGTGGAGATCTGGCTCTGGCTCTGGAACATGCAAAAGAAAGTAATAAAGCTTTTGTGGGAATAAGAAGTGAAGAAAAATTCGATCTTTATACGTTATTTGGAGGTATTTATCTAGGAATGGATAAAATAGATGAATCAAGGAAATATTTCGAAA
>DAOVGE010000140.1 GCA_030672605.1 Methanosarcinales archaeon | reverse complement strand
TATAGATAATTAACCACAGAGATCACAGAGGAACGCAGAGTTTTCTTATTGACCATTACTCGCAAATCCCATCTTAAAACAGGTTACATCTCTCTGTGACTCTCTGTGCCCTCTGTGGTTTTATTCTCCATGTTTTATTCCAGGATAGCTCTTCTGCACCGATGCACCATTTAGCAGAATGGGTGCTCGTGTTACTCATACAAAACAGCGAAGAACCAAAAATTAACTATTGTCACGCCACCCGAAACCAGCCACGCCACCAGACCAAATTTGCAGCCATATATGAGACGTATAACGACTATGCACCGCACACCGATCTACATTACACCAGAAACCGCTTCGTAATCGTAGTGAGATTGATGCATCCGGTTTTCGTTACCACCACCAGATCTTCAAGCCGGATACCGCCGATTTTGCCATACAACCCGGGTTCAATCGTTATCACGTTGCCGGCTTCGAGCACCTCGCCGCCTGTTCCGATGGACGGATTCTCGTGAACATTGAGCCCGACCCCGTGTCCTGTCGAATGCGTGAACATGTCCAGATACCCATAATCCCTGAAGCAATCGCAGACAGCGTCGTGGACATCGCCGCCGGATACGCCGGCACGTACCGTCCCGAGTCCAACAGACTGCGCATCCAACACTGCATCGTACATCTCGATTATCTCCTGCGGCGGGCTGCCCCGTGCCACAGTTCGGGTCATGTCTGCGTAGTACCGCTCTTGTGAAAGACGCGGAAAGATGTCGATTACAATGCTCTCGTCCACTCGCAGTACGCCTGTTCCCACATTGTGCGGATTTGAGGCGTCCATTCCGCCTGCAACGATTGTGCTCTCTGATTCGCACCCACAGTCAATCAAAGTGTGCTCGATTGCCGCCCTGACCCGCTCTGATGTGAGGGGCTGGTCAGAATTAGAATTAGAATTAGAATCAAAGAGCACGCCATCCATGACTTTTGCTCTTCGTATTGCATCGATTGCAGTTTGCATGGCTTTTTCGCAGCATGCTTGCGCTTTTTTGATCTGCTCTATCTCGCAACTGCTTTTTACGGATCGCAGTTTTGCAATCGGGCTTGGAACCGGGATGATTCCAACCCCGTGGCTCCGCAGTGCATCTGCAATGGATATTGGGAAATTGTGCGGGACGCTGACCCTGGTTACTCCTTCGCAACGTAGCAGTTCGGAGACGACCATGTTGTACGCCGCATCTCTCCCGTAACGCTTCAGTTTCCCGATTATGTCATAATCTGTTGTCGTGCGAATATCGCTGATCTCTGATTCCATGCGGGCACGACCGAGTTCCATCTGCGATATGAGGAGGATCTCTTTATTTTGTGATTTCAGGTACAGGAACCGGTCGGATGCGAGGAACCGGGTTGCGTAGTACATGTCCGGGTTATGGGTGCTGTCATCGATCAGGAGGAATGCTGCGGGAGTCATGGGTGATTAAATTGGGTGCTGCGTAATAAATCCATCGCAGGGAGTTGGGGGTGGGAGGATTTATACGGGGTGGGGTGGAGAGATAACATATACGTATGCGCTGGTGATATGTGTGATTGAGGCGATCAGAGCAATTGGGGAATATGCCCTCCAGAAAGAAGGGAAGCAGCTGGAAGACCCCGTAGATATTATTGTAGAAGATCCGGCAAGTTCACCTGCTTACAAACACATTTTAGCAGTAATCATCAACAAGAATGGGAATGTATTCGAGTTTGGCGGAGTCAGGCATGAAGAATACACGAAATAAAAGATCGGGCAGTATCTCTACAAGCGCGGGTCATCCAAAGGATCGGATCTAACGCCAACACCACGAATAACAGAAGTGCGAAAGACAAAGCACAACCTCTGGTAGATGAAAATGCAGCAATCGGCTACGTCTCGCATGAAGAATTGAAATCTTGGTATGATAAAGAAACTGGTTTCGTATCCGGCGAGGGGGGCGTACTGATCTTCTAATGAAAATGACAAAAATGCGACCATGCGAAATTAGATTCACTAAAGAACAGGACACAAAAATGCCGAACAAAAAAGAAGTCATGGATGAGATAGGAAAGATCGTATCCGAATTTGATTACGTGAGTGCAGCTTACGTCTTTGGCTCTTACGCCCATAACGATGATTTCAATGACATAGACGTTGCTCTACTACTTTCCAATGAACTGAATCCTTATGCAAGCTTTAAATTTGAGATGAGGGTTGCAAGAGAACTTGAACGACAAATAAAGCCGAGGTTTGAATTCGATGTGAAAATCTTGAATCATTCCCCAATTGAGTTCCAGTACGAAGTCTTGAAGACAGGTGAAGCGGTATTTTTAAGAGATAGAACTGAAAACGTAGAATATGAATCAGAAACAATTTCAAACTATCTTGATTTCCAAACAACTGCTGAATATCTAAATAAAAAGTTTTTAGCGAGGGTTTAAATGCGGATACTATCCCATCTAAGAGAATTGAGCGAATCTTTGGAGGATTGGCGGCGATATCAGGATATATCGATTGAAGAGTTGCGAATGGATCGGGACAAGAGAAATATGGCACTCCATGCCATGCTCATAAGTACCCAGTCAGCGATTGATATCGCAACCTACATAATAGCCGAGAAGGGGCTTAGAAAACCATCTACCTACCGGGAAACGTTTGAAATTCTCGAAGAGCAACGGATGATACCAGAAGACCTTGCGAACGATCTCTCAGATCTGGCTGGCTTTAGAAACGTTCTGGTTCACATATACTGGGAACTTGACATGAATGTGATCTATGGCATTCTCCAGAATGATTTGAGGGTTCTGATGGAATTTAAGAAGATTGTGAAAGAATTGCTGGAGGAGCTGTGAGTCTCAACGATGATGTTTCGATCCGGATGCTGGGGGCGAATGAAGCCACCAAATTTGAGATAGAAACCCCATTGAATATGCCCATCTCTGTCTCTGAAAGGTACTGGAATTACATCACAACAGTAAAACATCCATACATGCGAGATAAAGAAGAAAGCGTTGTTGAGACATTGAAATATCCGGAAATTATTCGCCAGAGCAGGACGGATGAGAATGTTTACCTGTTCTACCGCCAGATTATGTATGGTGGGAAACAATATCATATATGCGTGGTCGTGAACAGCACAGAAGGATTTGTGATCACCACATATATCACCCATCGAATAAAGGAGGGACATGAAATATGGAGAAGATAAGCGTTGTATTCAACAGACTCACAAACACGCTCGATGTCTGGTTTGACGATCCGGAGAAAGAGTGGATATCAGAGGAAACCGGAGAGGAGATTATTTTGAAGAAGGATAAAAATGGAAGAGTTATAGGTTTTGAGAAGTTGAATGTGTTGATAGCTAAAGACACGCCGGTGCCTGTCGAAGTGTTAAGCATCTGAGCATCTGGTATCGCCACCATCGCGGGAGTAGCCATGTCCCTCGAAACCCTCACCCTGACCCTTGCATCCACCCTCCCGATCACAGAGTCCGCAGTCCAGCTCCGCGGCTTCTTCGCAACCAAATTCACAGAGTACGAACTCCTGCACCAGCATGCAGATGCCGGTAAGCTGATCTACAGGTATCCGAAGATCCAGTACAAGATTATCGGTGGCACTCCTACGGTTATGGGATAAACGAGGGTGCCGAGGTATTGAAAGAGATTTATGATCAGTACGATCATATAAGACTTGGAGATCACACTTATGAGATCGTTGAGAGGGGCGTTGTCCTGCAAAAGGAGGATTTCGGCATCTCGGATAAGATTCTGAGCTATCGGTTCGTAACGCCGTGGCTTGCATTGAATCAGAAGAATTATGGGCGATATATGAAGTCTGACCGGGTAGATCAGCGGGATCAGCTCAGGCGGACGCTCACCGGAAACATACTCTCGATGGCGAAGGGACTGGATTACGTTGTGGCTTCGCAGATACGGCTGGATATTGGCAGGACTCGGCATAGGTCGTGTACGGTCAAGGGCGTTGACATGCTCGGGATTATGTGCGAGTTTATGGCGAATTTCTCGATTCCGAATTATCTGGGGCTCGGGAAGTCGGTGTCGAGAGGGTTTTGGGCGGTTGTGGGGATGAGGGGTGCAAAAAAGCAGTATTGATGCATAAACCTCAGATACGAATCCATCGATGAGAGTTGCATGGCACATCCAGCAAAACAAGGGTCGAAACCATTACATTCATCCGAATCCAATATCTTCTGGTGTGGTAGCATATATCCCGTCAATTCGTTCAAAATGATTAATGTTCCTCGTCACAATCTCGGTGATTCCAACAGACAAACCAGTTGCAGCGATCAAGCAATCATTCAGTTCAATCTCCAAACCCCTTCTGATAAGTTCTGAATATATCTTCCCACCATGAAATGCAATTTTATAATTTAGATTTATAACAGAAATGAGGGATAAAAGCTCCATCGTCTTTTCGATTGAATCTGACCTATATGATAGGTGTGCACCCACACTGAGTTCAGCTACGGCAATTGAGGATGTAAAACCATCATTATCTTCAAGAATGCTGTCAAAAAGAAGTTTTGATGACTCAACTGTCTCTTTTCTGAGGATGTCAACGAAAATGGAAGTGTCTATAAAAAGATTCATATCCAATCTAATCTCTTTGATTTTCTCAGATCTTCAACAAAGTCTTTGCTATTTACGTCATACCCCCACGCGCCGTCGGCAGATTCCACCACACCCCATCTTATGATCTTTATGAGCACATCTTTTTCAGGTATTCCGATCTCCTTTTCGAGCTCCAAATGTGTGTTATCCACGACTCTGGCTTTGATCAAGTTCATCCATATTGCCTCTTTATGTACATTGTTTGAAGCTACATATAATTTTCTATATGCCACGTGGTTCTGAATATCTCATACATCGAGTGAACTCGAAAATCAGAAGAACCATGAGCGGTATCTGAAGTCTGATCAATCTGGCAGGTGGGATCTGCTGCGCAGGACACTCATTGGAATATATTCCCCATAGCCGAGGGGCTGGATTATGTCGTGGTTTCACAGATACGACCGGATGTCGGGAGAACACGGCACAAGTCGTGTACGGTCAAGGGCGTGGGTATGCTTGGGACCCAGTGCGAGTTCATGGCGGTGCTGGCGACACGGACGCAAGCCATGGACTTTGGGCACAGTCCCCTGATGATATGGGTGCGGCTGAGCGGCTAAACACATACCACCATACCAATCATCATGCCCCCGAACTCCTTTTCTCCGCCCTCTTCCTGATCCGGTAGTAGTTGAGCGGATGCGAAATCCTTGCACAGAGCTCGTTTGCGCCGACGCAGTTCCCGTACGTTCTCATCGTGTCACAGCCGGGTGCGGTGTACTCGTGTCCTGTGATGTGCTCGACCTGATATCTGGTTCTGGATTCGTCAAAGTCCGGCGATCCGCCGAAGATTCCAACAACCTCGTCCACGCTCATGCCGATATTCAGCAGAAACGATGTGGCAGCAAACCTCGCCGAATGCGGGAGATTGACGCCCTGCTGAAGCTGTGCGATCGCTTGAGCGATGCACGGCGGAAATGCGCCCGGACTGACCTCGCCCGATATCTCAAACTCGGTCTTGCGCGCTCCGAGGGACTCTTTTACGGAACTGATGTAGTCTGATAGCCAGTCACAAATCTCAGATGGGACCTCGAGCGGCAGATCGTGCTGTATGCGATCGCTGATCGCCTCCTGGAGCAGCCGTCTGAACTCATGCTCCGTGAGCCGGATCCATCCGCTCTGCAATTGCCGGTTCACCAGTTTCCAGCCCGGATCGTGCATACGGTGGGCGTACCTGACATAATCTGTGAAATGCAGCCTGAATACCCGATCAGAGAAATCGAGACGCATCCCGAACTCCCGCCCCATATCTGTCAGAAATTCCCGCGATTCTGCCTTGAGCGACTCGTGCACAGCTTTCGCCTCTGCGAGAGCGTACCTGCGGATCAGATAGTCGTCGTTCACACACGATACGATCATTCTGGCGAGCGGATATGACAAAAGTTCGAATTCCGGACGAATTTCGGTCGACTTTTCAATCCTGCCCTCGATAGCCTGAATCACCCGCTCCTTGCCACGAGCACGGGCGCGACCATACGCATGCTTCTGGAGGAGGTCGGGGATTGCAACGCCCAGCTCTCTTACGTGTTCGGTCGCGTCAGACGTGAAAGGGTATGCAGCAAGGTGAGAATCGGACACCATCAGTTGCATATTCGAGCGCAACTATCTTTATATTCACCCAAAAGCTCTGCTCCGGCACGAAGCATTCGTGAACAGACTGGCGCAATATGTTGGCTCTCTCTGTAATTCGCGATTGCAAGCGTCTCGTAGATGAATTGTGTTGGTGTGGCGTTAAGCGCTTAGGGATCACGAATGACACGTTTGAACGAATTTCACGGATGTTAAAACGGAATAGATTCGTGTCATTAGTCCAAACGCGTGAGTTCGTGATAAAAACTGACATGCTCAATAACGTGTGGATAAAATCAGTGGAATCAGCGTTAATCTGTGGCTAAAAACCCTTATCAGCCACTGATTTGCACAGATTGGGGGTTATCTGTTTGCCACACGTTATTGAGCATATTCGAAATCTTGTGGAAATCTGTGTAATCTTGTGGTTAAAATCCAGGCTCTTTGGTAATTCGCGTTGAAACATCTCGTAGATAAATTATGTCCGCGATGTGTTGGGGACGTG
>DAOVGE010000089.1 GCA_030672605.1 Methanosarcinales archaeon | reverse complement strand
CGCCCTCGTGTTGCAGCAATCGCGGGCGCCACTCCTTCGTCTTTCTCGTCTCTCTCGACTTTCTCGTTAAATCAGAGAAACGCAAAGACGCGAGGGCGCAAGGGCGCAAAGGTTGGAAACCACAGAATCCATCAGAATCAGGAAAAATGCAAAAAATGTAATGTGCAATCTGACCATGAACCCAAGAGCGACCGATGCCCACACAACATGATCACCAAGAGAGAACTTTCGTCCTTTGCGCCTCTGCGTTTTTGTTTTCCAATTCAACGCAAAGGCGCAGAGACGCAAAGGGTATCGTTAACCCACGTCCCCACGTCTTTCGTGCAGTTATACATCCGAATGACCATCACAGAAAAAATCCAAAAACTTTAAAGGCTTTCATCGTGCATTAACAAGTAAGGGAGAATAAACGGGGCGGGAAGTGAATCATGAACAATGTGAACTATCCATCAGTATCCACCACGCTTGCGATCGGCAACATCGAGCTTACGAACAGGATCGTGTTTCCTGCGTGGCAGGTGAACTATGCGAATACGGACGGAACAGTCTCAGATAAACTCACGGATTTCTACACGGCAATCGCGGACGGTGGCTGTGGACTGATATTCACGGGCGTTGCATCGGTGTCCTCTGATAGCATCGCATTCGACAGGGTTATGCGAATAGACCATGACGGATGTGTGCCAGGGTTAACGAAGCTCTTCGGCGAGATATCGAGCCGTGGAAGCGTGCCCGGTATCCAGATAGCGCATTACGGCAGGCAGGCAGCAAGAAGCGTGACAGGACACGATCTGCTCGCACCAAGCGCGATTCCATGTCCTGTGATGTCGCAGCGCGATCCTGAGTATGTGGTGCGGGAGATGACATCAGGTGAGATTGCGAGGGTGCGAAATGACTTCATCGAGGCTGCCGTTCGTGCGGAGAGGGCGGGAGCTGAGGTTGTCGAAGTACATGCGGCTCACGGGTACCTGCTGAGCGAGTTTCTGTCGCCGTACTCGAATCACCGCAGCGACGACTACGGAGGAAGCCCGCGCAACCGCGCGAGACTGATAATAGAGATTATTGAAGGCATCCGCGAGAGGTGTGATATTGCAATCAGCGTCAGGGTGAGCGGGGATGAGTTCGTGGAAGGGGGGCTTTCGCCACCCGACTTTGCGGAGATAATCCCACTACTTGAGGCTGCGGGAATGGATATGCTGAACGTATCTGCAGGCGTCTACGAATCGATGGAACGAATCGTTCCGCCGCAATCGCTTGGTGATATGCCGCATGTGGCGATAGCCGCCGGGTTGAAGCGGTTTGCAAGCGTCCCGGTCTGCGCTGTTGGGAGCGTATTCTCGATATACGATGCAGAATCGATTGTGGTGGAAGGTAAGGCTGATCTTGGCGCAATGGGAAGAGCACAGGTTGCAGACCCGGGGATTGTGAAAAAATCGCTTGAGGGGCGTGAAGATGATGTGCGGGCGTGTACAAAATGCAACGAGTGCATGTTCTGGACGACTGGCGACCCTGAGATGTACTGTAGTGTCAATCCGAAATTGAAACGGTGATTTACGCAATGGAAAGGCTCTTTGATGCAATTCAGGACATTGACATTCTGGCTCCACCCGAGGAGTACATCAGAGGGCTCCTGAAAGCCTTGTGCGATAACCTCGGATACTCCTTCGGATCGGTAATCGTTGTCGATTGCGACGGAAACGGAAGGATGGTTGCTGCATACAACCTGCCCGAGTACTATTCTGATCGCGTCAATGAGACCGCTCCTGTGCTCTCAAGTCCGTCGGGCGAGGCGATTCGCACAGGGAATATCATTGTTGCGCAGGACGTCTTTTCTGAGCCGAGACTGGCTCCGTGGCACGATCTGCTGCGTGAATGCGGTGTTAAGATGCTTACCTGGGTGCCCCTCATGAGAAAACGGGTGTCGTATGGGGTATACGCGCTCTATGACATCAGAAACAGAGACGTTTCCGAAGACGAGAAGCGCATCCTTGAGCAGATCGGAACCATGATCTCGCTTGCAATCATCAGCAACCAGTACCTTGATCGGCAGAGACACGCCGAGCAACTGCTGAGAGATTCTTACGAGGAGATGTTAATCCCTGTGATTCAGGCGTGGGACAGTATACTCGCAATCCCGGTCATCGGCGCGGTCGATTCCCGTCGCCTCGATCGTTTGATGGATACGATGCTTGTAAGAATCAGGGACACGAGATCAAAGATCGTGATAATCGACATCACTGGCGCGCATTCGCTTGATAGTAACGCTGCGAGCCACCTGATCAAAATTGTGCAGGCTGCAAAGCTGCTCGGCGCAACATGCGTGATCACCGGAATTAAGCCCGAGATCGCGCAGACAGCGGTCCGCTTGGGTATGGACGTGGAACTGGGGTGCCTGACCACACGCAAAACCCTGCAGGACGGGCTGCGGTACGGACTGCAGAAGATTGGATATAGTATAGGGATACGTGATACAACATGAAAGGAGGAACGGATAATGCAAGGCGCTTATGAGAAGATACCCGTGCTCAAGATCGGTGATTTCCTGATCACATCGATTCAGGTCGCACTTCACGACAGACTTGCGCTGGGGTTACAGGACGACATCCTGGCTAAGATCCAAGAGACGAATGCGAAAGGGCTAATAATCGATGTGACAGCGATTGACGTCCTTGACAGCTTCATAACAAGGGTGCTTGTGGAGATTGCAAAAATGGCAAACATCATGGGAGTCAAGACCGTTCTCGTGGGAATGCAGCCGGCAATCGCCATAACGCTCGTTGAGTTTGGGATGGAGCTGACCGGGATACAGACCGCGCTCAACCTCGAAAAGGGGCTGGAACTCATCGAAAAGATTGTTAGGGAAGAACAGGAGTGACAGGGTGACAATATGTCTAATTCTGAAGAGACCATACCAATCAAGGATGAGTATGATATAGTGGCTGCCAGATCAGCCGGAAAGACGATCTCCTCAAAGTGTGGGTTCGGGCTCGTGGACCAGACGCGCATCTCAACAGCCATATCCGAGCTGGCACGAAACATTCTGGTCTACGCAGTCACCGGAACCGTGTACATCAGAGAGGTTGATGCGACTGGAAAACACGGAATTGAGGTCGTGGCAGAGGACCACGGTCCCGGAATTGTGAATCTCGATCTTGCGATGACTGATGGACATACCACTGGTGGTGGGCTCGGGGCAGGGCTCCCGGGAACGAAGCGGTTGATGGACGAGTTTGAGATCGTAACCGCAGTCGGAGAGGGTACCACCGTAACGGTGCGAAAATGGGTGTAGCAGGGACAGGTACGGTAGCATGACTCACGAAAGTGAACTGCGAGAGAAGTATTCCGAACTTCTAAGAGGATTTCTGGAGTCCAGGGACGAGCGGTGCCTGTACGACATCGAAAATATATCCAAGGAGTTCGTGAGGGCTAATATAGGTCCTGATTACATACTTGAGGCGCACCTGAATACGCTCAATGAAATAATTTCCGAAACCCCTGTTGATAAAGCCGTTCAGGTGTATAATAATGCATCCGAACCTATTTTCAACCTCATGGTCGCCTACGCGACGGCATATCACGATTACATAGCGATGACTGAAGAGCGATATCTACGTGAGAAGCGGCTCGCAGATGAACTCAACGACGCAAACAGAAACCAGGAGATGTTCATCAGCATCATGAGTCACGACATCAGGAACCCGCTCTCAGCGGTCGTTGGCTACAGCGGGCTGATTCAGAAGCGGTCAAAGGACAACGAGAAGATCAAACGTTTTGCAGAGAAGATAGAGAAGACCGCGATGGAGATCGACCGGATGATCGAGAGCATAAGAACGTATTCCAGAGTCAAAAAAGGGATTTCCGAGGAAGACTTCGACGAAATTGATCTGAAGACAACGTTATCTGAAATATTCGAGTTTCTTGATGAAAAAATACAGGTGCACGGTACAAAGATTGAAAAAAGGTATCGGACGGACGGGGAGTACATGGTACTCGGAACCGAGTTTCTGAAGAACGCATACCTAAACATAATCGACAATGCGATCAAATACAGCCCGAAGAATTCGATGATCTCAATAACACTCGATGACGCCGAGACTGACTGGAAATTCGGGGTCGCTGACCACGGGGACGGCATATCCAACGAGATGAAGGAAGCGGTATTTGAGCGTTTCACGCGAAACGACAAGCGCGGAATCAAGGGGAGCGGGATAGGACTCGCGATCACCAAGCATGCGATTGAATCGCACGGGGGCAAGGTCTGGATCGCGGACAATCCTGGCGGAGGATGTATATTCTATATAACGGTGCCAAAAGCATGAAAATTGAAATAATCACAATACCAAAGGAAGGCGAGACCGAGAACGGCGACGCGTACTTCGTAAGGGAGGCGGACGACGGTGTAACGCTTGCGGTGATCGACGGGATCGGGCATGGTACGGAGGCGCATCTTGCATCGCAGACGGCTGTCGAGTGCCTCGAGGGATGCTGCGGTCAGGATCTGGTCGATGCGATCAAGGAGTGTCATGAGGCATTGCAGTCAACAAGGGGTGCTGTGATCGGAATTGCACGCATCGTGGATGAATGCATCCGGTTTTCCGGCGTAGGGAACATAACGGCGCTGAAGGTCAGGGAAGGGGAGTCGCACTTCACATCGATGAACGGGATTGTCGGTCGCAATCTGAAGGTTGTCAAGACGTTCTCATACCCGTATTCTAAGGGCGACGTGATCGTGATGCACAGCGACGGGATAGAGAAGCTGGATATCACGCGTTACGATCTATCACGCGATCTCCGCGATCTGGGGGCGGAGATACTTTCCAAACACAGGGTTGATGACGATTCCACGATTCTGCTTGCGAGGTGAGGTGACTTCCGCCCTTCCGCAGCCAAGTCACAACAAAACCGCGTAACCCGGCAAAGAATATATGTATTTGTTTAGCTGATGCGAAAAAAACCACGAGATTTCACGAGATTAACACAGAAATCTTGTGGTTACACTCGACACCGGTATAAACCGCGATTTTCGTTCTTTGCGTCCTCGCGTCTTTGCGTTCTCAATTTAACGCGAAGGCGCAAAGGCGAGAGAGACGCGAAGGGTGATATCTGTCGTCACGTCTTTCGTGTCGTTGTACATCCGACTGACACATTTCAAAAAAGCTCAGTTTGTGGCGGTGCGAAGTATAGCTAAACACGTACGAATATATCAGTGCCCTGCCAAATCACACCCATGCTAGCAATCGACGGATCCGCCGGCGAGGGTGGCGGGCAGATCCTGCGCACCTCTGTTGCCATGGCTGCGATCACGGGAACACCTGTGCACATCATCAATATCCGCAGCAACCGCCCGAAACCTGGGCTTTCGGCTCAGCATCTCACTGCAATCGAGGCGGCGGCAACGCTTACGGATGCAGAGGTTGCCGGAAGCGCGCTGCGCTCAACTGAAGTAGTATTCACCCCGGGAGAGATTAAAGGCGGGCGATACCGACTGGATATAGGCACAGCCGGGAGCATCTCACTTCTTCTCCAGTGTTTGATCCCTATTGCACTGCATGCGCCGGAGACGGTTGTCCTTGATATCACAGGCGGAACCGATGTGAAATGGAGCCCGCCGATTGATTACCTGCGGCATGTCACGCTGCCCGCGCTCGCTCTGATGGGTTGCAACGTGGGGATTGTGGTTTCGAGACGGGGTTATTACCCGCGTGGAGGCGGGCGCGTCCGCGCTGTTGTCAAACCATCCACAATTTCAGGGGTTGACTTCGACAGATACAGAGGGGGCGCGGGTGTGGGCGCGATCGATGGCTGCTCGCATGCAGCAGGGCTTCCGGAGCATGTCGCTATAAGACAGTGTGAGGCTGCTTCTACCAGACTAAGCGATCACGGGTACGAGTCCAGCATCACAACAGAGATTGCAGACCGACGCGTTTCATCGACGGGTAGCGGGATTACACTCTGGTGCGGCAGCATCGGGGGGTCTGCGCTCGGAGAGCGAGGAAAAAGGGCTGAGGTGGTCGGAGTTGATGCAGCAGACCAAATCATCGCAGAACTGAACTGTGGCGCATCAGTGGATCGTTACCTGGCGGATCAACTGATCCCATACATGGCTATAGCAAAATCCGGATCATATACTGCAAGAGAGTTGTCTTTGCACACGAAAACGAATATTTGGGCAAGTGAGCAATTCACAGACGCTCGATTTGAAGTAGAATTGTCTGATCGCAACATCCGGGTCGTTTGTTCGTTGTGAGTTCATGAACAGATTTATGAACCTACCGACCCAGTATAATCTATACATCAATAACTGAGGATGTGTGAAAAGGCTCATGAAAAGAATATCTGAAAAAATGATCCGTGACGTGATGACGCGGGGGGTAGTAACTGCGTGTGCTGGAATATCACTAACCGATGTTGCAAAGATGCTTGCCAGTCAGCATGTATCAGGCATAGCAATAGCCAGTGCAGATGGCGATGTACTAGGGTTCATATCGGAGACGGACGTTCTCAAGGTACTGGATAAACCGGATCTCGAACATATCATCGCAGAGGACGTCATGTCCTCACGTCTGGTCTCGATTGCGCCGGATGCAACCGTTGGACGGGCAGCGAAGATCATGAAAGAGAAGCATATTCACAGGCTACTGGTGTTGTCAGAAAAACGTGCGGGCTCGGCGCAGCGCCCGATCGGGCTTGTGAGTGCGAGTGACATCGTACGGATGGTTGCAGAGCAGGGATGATCCCAATATCCTGTGAGAGCATGCGTTTAGCGGCACTATCTAAAAATCCAGTGATTTCCGCCGATTTACTCGATTCGTGACATTCATATATGCGTGATAAAATCAGCATCACAAAATCAGAGCGTTTTCACTGAATAGATTGTGTCGTATTTAGCTAACCACAATATTACACAGATTTCCACGAGAATGTATGAGGGGGCAGGACATGAAATGTATGTATATCACCAATATCTTGCATGTACTACCAGCTTCTTGTGTCAATCTCGTGGTTTTTTTTCCGCCTCAGCTAACACATACCGACAACGCAATTATAAAATAACTTAATTGGATTGAATATCCTTAACATGCACAGGTACGTACAAATGGTAGCCACAACTAGCCACCATGTACGAATTAATTGATCCTGATATCCTTTGGTCTCCGATCGGCAGTGAGATTGCGGTGCACAATTTTGTGCACAATTATTAGGAGGTGATCCAGCCGCAGATTCCCCTACGGCTACCTTGTTACGACTTAACCCCCCTTGCGAAGCCCAGATTCGAATTTTCCATAAGGAAAACCCTCACCCAAACCTCACTCAGGTGGTTTGACGGGCGGTGTGTGCAAGGAGCAGGGACGTATTCACCGCGCTGTGTTGAAACGCGATTACTACGGATTCCAGCGTCATGAGGGCGAGTTGCAGCCCTCAATCCGAACTTCGATTGGGTTTAGGAGATTGCCTTCACCTTTCGGTGTTGATTCCCATTGTCCCAACCATTGTAGCCCGCGTGTAGCCCGGGAGTTTCGGAGCATACTGACCTACCG
>DAOVGE010000097.1 GCA_030672605.1 Methanosarcinales archaeon | reverse complement strand
CCCACTATCTTTCGATCGCTGTATTCGGGGAAGAAACGCTTGAACGCATCCATTCGTTCGATGTGTTCCCGGATATCGTCGACACCGAGCGTGCTCTTTGCCTCTATTAAGACAGCGTACTCGCTGTTCACCCCGAGTATATCAAGTTCCATGCTATCGCCATTCTTGCGGGCTTTTATCCTCTGGTAGATTCGATCTATCCTAATTCCCCTTTCATTGAACATGCTGACAGCACCGGGTGCGATCAGCCCTTCCACGAACCGCCCCCACTTTCCAGTGAGATCGCCCACCTGTCTACTCATCTGCGCAATCTGCTCGCTGGTCTCTTTGTTCACCTGCGCAATCCGCTCATCGGTCTCCCTGTTCACCTGCGCAATCTGCTCGCTGGTCTCCTTGAATCGTCGGTCAGTCTCCCTGAACAATGCCCAGACTTCCTGACTTGATAGTTTCGTTTCTTCTTGACTCATATCAAAATCTTCCACCCGATCGCTTAAAAAACTGATGGGGTCAGACCAAGAAGAACAGTCGAGAGTACGGAGCATCGCATCAGAGAATCACCACGCCTTTGGCTTGAAACTCTCGTCATTCAGTATTGCAACAGTATCCCCGCTCTGCCCGATCACGAACAATCCCTGGCGGTCTGCAAATTTCGGATTCTGATGAATTCTGTGGTTTTCAAAGATGCCAAGGGGGTGTGGTTTTTTAATCTTTGTGTCCTCGCGTCTTTGCGTTCTCTTTCCAATTTAACGAGAAAGGCGAGAGAGACGCGAAGGGTATCGTCAACCCACGTCTCCACGTCTTTCGTGCTGTCGCACATCCGACTGACCATTACAAAAAAGCGCAGTTTATGCCGTGCGCTCGACTATAGTACTCTCAATAGTTTCAGGCACCCCCGCAACCGAGAACAAAATGGCTCTTCGCTATTTCGTGTGGGTGGTTGGAAATCAAGGTGACCTGACCGGGGTGAGTCGTGGTGATGAAATTCTTTATTATTTTTTATAGATAATTAACCACAGAGGTCACAGAGGGACACAGAGTTTTCATATTGACCATTACTCGTAAATCCCATCTTAAAACGGGTTACATCTCTCTGTGACTCTCTGTGTCCTCTGTGGTTTTATTCTCCATGGTTTATCCGGGATAGTTCTTCTGCACCGATGCCCCATTTAGCAGAATGGGTACTCGTGTTACCCATACAAAACAGCGAAGAACCTTAAAAATCATCCAGATCAGATACAAAAAACCCTTGTGCCCTTATTCTATCCTTTCCCTCAACCCTTTTCGCAATAACCCCAAAATATTCCTTTCTTGCCCCGATCTCCCACTGCACAAACCTTGATTTTTCTTTAACTTCATTCAAAACTTCAATCGCATCTCTTTCGCTCAATTCTTTCCACTTACATTCGATAAACATTATCTCTTTAGATTTATCATTTAAACCAACAATATCGATCTCGTACGTATTTTTGCCTCTGGGCGCACCTTTGATTTTACCCCACTGTCGCCCCATCCTGCTGAAAGAAAATGGCAGTTTTTCCAGGTTTTCCGGTTTCATCATGAAATCACTGGCGATATTTTCAAATGTGGTACCAACAAAAGAGTTAAAATCTTTTTTTATCACCGAAACTACCTTATCAGGATATCCATACTCTATCTCTGCTTTGTTCGGGTGCACATATCTAAAATAAAACCTGAAAAAATTATCTTTTATGAAGTATCTCGTCTTCTTGCTTCTTTCAGATTCGGTTACCGGGTGTTCTTTTCCTACCAGCTCAAGTCTCATCAGCGTGCCCACGTACTTGGGAAGATCTTTCTGAGGTACCTTCGAATGATCGGAGATCTCGACGAGCCGGGTTTTGCCTTTTGCGATAGCCTCAAATATAGAAATATATAAATAGTACTCCCTCAACTCTTCTTTCAACAACGTCTCTGTTTCTTCATACAGAATCTCGCCTTTTGTCAGGATATGTTCTCTTATATTTCCGAACACATCTTTTTCGGAATCGAATTCAAGGAGGTAGAGGGGAATCCCACCAAGAGCACTGTAAAATTCAACGGCTCTTTCAAAATCGATTCCCGGGTAAACTTCCGGTAGGTGGTATGCTTTTAAGGACTCAAGTTTCCATTGACCGGTCCTCCGCCCGTACAATGGCGACTTTTCCGAAAGCGTGCCTTCTGCCATCATTGAGACGGATGAGCCGCAAAGGATCAGCATAATATTCTCCTTTTTCAGACATTCGTCCCATATCACTTGAAATACGGAAGGGATCGTGTCATCTCGTTCTATAAGGTATGAAAATTCATCAATTACGATTACATATCTTTCGGAACCGATATGCCGAACCAGATACCTGAAAAGATCGTAAAAACTTTCCACTCGCGGCGAGATGTCGTTGAAATGGTCTGCTGCCTTTTCAGCAAATCGTTCCAGATTCAACAATGTCCCCCGTCTATCCGCAAGAAAATAGAGCGCTTTTTTACCACCACAGAACTGTTTTATCAATTCGGTCTTCCCAACTCTCCTTCTGCCATAGATAACCACAAATTGGGCGCCTGACGCATCGAATTTTCTTTTGAGGAAATCGAGTTCTGTTCTTCGATTGATAAACCGGATCATAAAGATTATCTTTTGTGTCCGGTTATTTAACCCTGTGGGTGCGCTCCTTCAAAAGTCATCTGGATCAACGATGAACAAGTCTCAAAAAGAAGGTTCTCTGGTGTTGAGGGGTTTTATCCCCTGGCAGATTCGATCTATCTTAATTCCCCCCTAAACAATACCCCGACTTCCTGACGTGATAGTTTTGTTTCTTCTTGTTCCGTACCGGAATCTTCCACCCGATCGCTTAAAAAAACTGATGGGGTCAAATCCAATCCGGAGACTATGACGTAGACTCTTTCAGGAAATCGGCACCTGTACGCCCCTCCGGTGAGCTTGCACAGACACCAACACTTATATGCCATAAGCAACATAATATCATACGGTGGGAGTTAGTCAGCACGATGTGCGAAGAGTATCCCACCACAATAGAACATACCGGGGGGGTAAACATGAACATGGAGTGTACCGAGACCGCAGTAAAACTGATGATGCTAATCAACACTACACAACACACAGGGGGTATAACAACGTGAACATACTGAACAATATGTCAGTCAACAAGAAATTGGTGGCTGGCTTTGGGCTCGTGCTGCTTCTGACAGCCGGGCTTGGGATCACTGCGTATTCGCAGGTAACGACTATGAACAACGCTGTCATGCTGCTCGAGACGGCTGATGGAATCGAGATCAACGTACTCGAAGTCCGGCAGCAGGAGAAGAACTATCAGTTAAGGGAGCGTCAACAAGAACTCGATCGACATGCAGAAGTAATAACGCACCTGAAAGCACACGTCGGTGAAGCGACGGCACTCGTCACAAGAAGTGCGGATAAGACACTCCTCGCAGAGGGTGAATCAGGTGTCATTGCTTACGAGAGCGCGTTTGCCGAACTGGTGAAGGAGACGCGGGCGATGCGCGCAATCGAGGAGGAGTGTGCAGCCGATGCAAGAGCGATTGAGAATGGCATCAGGGGTGCAACCTATCTAGACAGCGCGGAATCGGCTGGACTGTTGCTCGATCTTCAGGTGATCAGGCGTGATGAGAAGAACTTCATCATGCGCCACGATGCGAAGTATGTCGATGATACGAAGGGTGCAGTAAGCACACTTCAGGCAGCAATTGATGCATCCGCCCTTACTGCTTCGGACAAGAGCGCGATCAAGAGAGAGATTGGGGCATACCAGGCAACGTTTATGGAACTTGTCTCAATCGTAAACAGTATCGATGAATATGTTGCCACCACCGGTCCGCTTGTAACCCACGGGAGGGCGATTCAGACGGTTGCGCAGGAACTGGCAGTGGGCGCACAAACAGACGCGGATGCCGCAGCAGCGAGCGCAAAGTCTGCGGTTGTTGCGTTCGTTGTGATCGCAATCGTTCTCGGGATAGTAATTGCGACTGTAATCTCAAAGTCGATCACAAATCCACTAAACGAGGTCATGATCGGCGCAAACAAGATCAGGGATGGTGACTTTGGCTATGACATCAAGGTTGACTCGAACGACGAGTTAGGCGAGCTTGCACGGGTGTTTGGGGAGATGAAGGAGAACATACAATCGATCATAAACGAAACAGAAAGGATTGCCAAGAGTGCTGCCAATGGTGATCTGACCGTGAAGCCAGAGATCGAACTCAAGGGCGACTATATCAATCTCGGAAATGCCGTTGACGGTCTGGTGAATGTGCTCTCCAGCACGATCACGAGCACAAGAGGCGTTGGCGACAGGGTGCTCGGGACGGCGCAGGGACTCTCCTCGGCAGCACAGGAGATGAACGCGGGAATGGAACAGCTCGCGTCCGCATCCCAGCAGGTTGCAGAGGGCTCGCAGAGGCTTGCGGAACTTGCGCAGAACGCATCACGGGGTATTGTGGATGTGGCATCACAGGTCGAGCAGACATCTGTAAATGCAGGCAAATCGAGAGAGCAGGGAGACGAAGCTGTCCGGATATCACAGGAGGTTCAGGATGCAGCGCAGAAGACACTCGAGGGTCTGGCGTCGATTCAGGAAGGTGTCGCAAAGACATCCGATACTGTGGGCGAGATGAACACGGCAATTGAGAGGGTCGGAAGCATGGGCGAGGTCATAACCGATGTCGCTGATCAGACCAACATGCTCGGTTTGAACGCAGCAATTGAGGCGGCAAGAGCCGGTGAAGCTGGCAAGGGCTTTGCTGTTGTTGCTGATGCTGTCAAGAACCTTGCAGAGAAGGTCAAGGATGCGGCTGCCGAGTCAGCGGTTGCAGTCGAGCGCATACAGGGTTCAGGAGAGAACGCAATATCAGCAACCGGAATCGCTGTTGAGGAGTCGGCAAAAGGCGGGGAACTGCTACACGTCGCACTGGAAGGAGTCGACAAGGTGACCGGCGCACTGGATGGGGTCAACGCCATGATACAGGAGATCGATACCGGTGCCGGGCGTGCGGCTGATATCGCTAAGGGAGTTGTTGCCGCAATCGACGAGGTCGCAAGCGTGTCCGAGGAGAGCGCATCCGCATCAGAAGAGAGTTCATCGGCGGTGCAGGAGCAGACGTCGGCGATACAGGAACTGACCGCGGAAGCGCAGGGCTTGAGTGATGTTGCGCAGATGATGATGAACGAGTTGGGCAAGTTCAAGACGCGGGATATGGGAGCTGCGTAGGGGCGCCCCAGGGGTTTATACAATGGACGAAACAGACGAAGCAATCCGGAGTCAGTCCGACGAAGCGATACTCGTGATCTTCACACTCGATAGTGGACTCTACGGCGTCGATGTGAGCCAGGTGCGAGAGATCACAAACATGCGCGATACCACGCCGGTTCCGAATACCTCCTACTACGTGGACGGGGTCACCAATCTCAGGGGTCAGGTAACGACAGTAACCGATCTTCGGAGAAAGTTCGGGCTTCCCGAGAAGGATAAAGACGACAGTTCACGGATGATTGTGGTCGAGCCAGATGGCGTTCCCGTTGGTATGGTTGTGGATTCGGTGAGCGAGGTTCTGCGAATGCCAACAAAGGAGATTGAGGCAATTCCCGAGA
>DAOVGE010000107.1 GCA_030672605.1 Methanosarcinales archaeon | reverse complement strand
ATAGATTGATTATGATCTGCTCGACTTCGTCTGATCCAACGTCCACCCATGGCGGACTCTCTGTCCGATAGGGTCTCGTCGAACCTGATTTTCCTTTTCGTCGTGAATACATTCGTGCCATGTTGGGTAATATCTCAAGCGTTACTGATTTAAGTCTTTCCTGTGAGTGTGCCGAGCATATCCCTGAACGTGAATCGTTCCGGAACAAGATCTACGTCCACGCCATAGTCCTGCAGCGCCCTGGCAGTGGGAGGTCCGATCGCAGCAACGATGCTCCCGTTCAGAGCGTCCACGATTCCCGATTCTGCGTCCATAGATCGTGCAGTCGCAATGAAGTTGTGAACCGTCATCGCACTGGTGAATGCGAAGATGTCGATCTCACGGGCAAGGGCGCGTTCGATCATTATCCGCTGCCTGTCGTCGTCCGGGAGCACCAGTTTGTAGACCACGGTCTCGTGCACTGCAACACCGGCATGTCCTGATAGCGATCGGATCAGCGCAGGATCGCCATGTGCGCTCCGCACAACCTCAATTGTCCTGCAATCGACCCCCTGGAGCATTTCAGCGATCCCCTCTGAACTGTAGGACTCAGGCATCATGGAAACCCTGATTCCGTACTTTTCCAGTGCTTTCTTTGTCTTTGACCCGATGGCAACAACACATGCCAGGTTCAGTGCCTGAATGAACCCCTCACGCTCAGAGTCCTTGATCTTCTGCAACGTGAATCTGATTCCGTTTGCACTCGTGAATATCACAATATCGGATTTGGATGGGGGTTCGGACATGGATTCGGATGCAAGCATGCGCTGCAGAAACCAATCGAAATTACTGTCGCGGTGATCAGCAAGCTCGATCATCGGCGCTGCGACCACATCGAAGCCATACGAGCGAGCAAGTTCAATTGAGGAGTCAAGGTGCATCTCCGGGCGCATGATTGCGATGACTGGTGTCTTCATGATGAATTGATTGGTCTCTTTTTGTAAAAATGCGTTGCGGTTTTCAATCCTGCGCAACAACGCCCCCCAGACAACTCCGCACAAACTCCACAACACCCGCCCCATAAGGTTCATTACAGACGATGTCCGCCTCGCTCTTCAGAGCGTCCACCGCGTTTGCGACCGCAACCCTTACGCCTGCAACCGCAAACATCCCGAGATCGTTCTCGGCATCTCCGACGCACGCGAGGTGCGCCCTCTCAATTCCGTACATCTCTGCCGCTTTTACGATGCCGCTGCCCTTGTTCACACCTTTCGGCATGACCATCACATCGTTTCGGTTGAGCTCGATATCAACGGATAGACCATTCTTAATCACGATCGCCTCCACAGCCTCAAGATGCTCAATTGTGGTCGCAACGATCACCTCCTCGATTGCAACAAAGTCCACGCCCGCGAATGCGGCTTTCAGTTCGTCCAGCCCTTCGCCCAGCAGCGTCTTTGTGCCATCCCCCGGATCGTATATCACTGCGCCGTTCTCTGCGATTATGCCGTCCACAAAGCCACGCCCCTCATTCACGCCCACCAGAAATGGAAGTCTCCTCCCTGATGCGATGAATACCTTTATCCCGTGTATCCGTGCGCTCATCAGACTTGCCGCCGCAGCTTCAGAGAGAATCAGCGACTCGTCGGTCAGCGTGCGGTCGTAATCGCACACGATTGCCTCTATTTTGTTACCCGCCATTTCACAACAATCCCAATATCCATTACTTCGCATGATATCAACTCAAGCCTGCATGCGGTCTCGCCATCAGAGAAACCGGAACCATCGGCAAGCGTCGGAGCCGAATCCCCGCCGAGAACCATGTTTCCGATGTAGACATATATCTCGTCCACCAGTCCCTGGCTGATCAGACCCCAGTTCAGCCTGCCGCCGCCTTCCACCATCAGTCTGCGAATGCCCATCTCGTGCAGGCGCTCAAGTGCGGCTCCAAGATCGACCCGGTGGTCGCCCACAACCATGATCTCCGCGCCTGCTGCAGAGAGAGCGTCCAGGCGTTCGGACGGCGCGGACCGGGTTGTGAGAATAATTCGCCTGCCAGACCCTTTTCTGAGAATGTCAGAGTCTACCGGGGTCTTTGCAAGACTGTCCACGACGATTCTGATGGGATTCTCGTCCTCTCCGGAATTCAGGCGCTTTCTTCGAAATTCTTCCGATTTGACTGTCAAGCTCGGATCGTCCGAAAGAACCGTGCCGATTCCGACCATGATTGCGTCTGCTCCGAATTTCAACTTATCCACACGCTGAAAGTCCAAATCTCCTGAAATTGGCACCTGCTTTCGTTCGTGCGTCGAAATCTTCCCATCCGCACTCATAGCGGCATTGATAAACACATACGGATGCATGTAATCACGCTCAGAATAAGTATGAGTAGGGAATCCGGGACACTTGCGTTTGAGGGGATGGATGGTTGTAAGAACGCAATATATGAACACATCCCGAATTCCATACCATGTATATGAATTTAAGGTATATAAATAATGCGGTCGAACGAGGGAGTAACGGCAAAGAGTTCCGATAGGCGTTCAAGAGACATTGTTAGGACTGCATTCATCACAAATCCACGATCCCGGACTGCACACCGGAGCAACCTGATAACACCAGCGTCAGCACCATCACCAGACCAACGCTGGCATATAAGGGGTCGTAACGAGATATCCCGGGTCACCGGATCGTCGGAAGTCGTTTGTTCTGTGGTGGTGCAAGCATAGTAAAAACCATATTTGGATTTGTGCCATTCGTTCATTCGCGGAATTCGTGATTTAATCAATTTTTACAGGAATTCCTACAAATAAATCACGGATAATACGAATTTCACAAATTGCACGAATTGCACGAATGTTATCCAATACTGTGGCTGTGTTTGGGGCTACTCAATCTGACCATGTTGTTCTGTGACCGTCCCCGACACGGACATCGCCTGCGCCTGCGATAGGGTTTTAAGTTCTTGAGCCAAGAATTCAATCGATGACGCGGGATATACGAAACATTGCGATCGCCGTAGCATCCGTGCTTGTGGTGCTCATAATAACAGTTCTATTATTCATATTTGGCGAGTCTGACATCGCACTGATCTTTGCGCTCGTTGGCGTGCCGATTATAATCGTCGTCGCATCGGCATGGTACATCAAATCAGTGAAACAGCGGCGGCTCGAGGACCCTGCGGCACGCGTGAAGGAGCGTGAAATGCGCAGCGTCTGCGGAAATCTTGTCCATCTGCGCAATCGGATGCATGCGATCGAGGATGCGCATTCGATCGCAATTCCGGAGAGCGTAAGCGAGATTGCGGTGGTCGAGAGTAGTCTGGCAGAGATTGGGGGGAGAATCGATCCCGATAGCCAGGGAGTAACCTGCGATCAGGAACTGATCAAGAGTGTTACGCTCTTTGCGATCAGAAACACCGCAGAGAGCCTCGAGCAGACGGAAACGCAGCTTGTTGAGCGATTGTATGATGCGGCGATCAAGCATGGCGAGGATGTCCACGCAAAACTTGGGACGCTGAGCGATGCGGGATATGACATTGAGTCGCATCGTTCCGAACTCGCCTCTCTTGCGCAACCAGCGAAAAATCTCGATGAAATCACATATTATCTGGATCGTCTGAAGATCATTACCGAAGATGTGTTGCGAGGGTGCGTGGATGATGCGAAGAAGCTTGCAGAGTATCACACCGGTGATACGTCCGCCGCGCAGGTCGAGGATGCGCTGGATAAGCAGGATTACAGCGGGGCAGTCTCCACGCTTGAGCAGGACATCGCAACACTCAAGACCGCAACAGAAGAGGAGTTTCAGGCATATCGGAGCTCGCTTGTCAGTGCTCTTGACAACGCAATCGATGCGGTCAATACATTCAATGCTGCCGATTCGACCGGTACAACTGGTACAACCGGCGCAATCGATGATAAAAAATTTATGGAATTCAAGGAGACTGTGGTCGCCTTATTGAGCCCTGAGAAGCTCGTGCAACTGAACGAGATCGGGGACGCGTTCGTAAAACACTGCCAGGATATCGTTGATCGGATGCATACCGAGCTATCTGATACAGAGACACAGATCAAGGAGTTCATGGTTCCTGACTATTTCTGGAAGGAGAGCGGGCTGGAAGAGAAGGAGTATGCACTGGGCAAGGAGAATATCGAGAGTGCTGCCGCCTCGTTTGCATCCATGATCGGTGAACTGATGCCAGCCTTGCATGCGGATCGCAAAGCATATAAAATACTGAATAGTTATCACCAGACCGTCGAACGCCAGATCAAGAAGGGGTTGGTTTCTAACGGCAGCGTCCCTGAGGCGGCTCTGAAGGTTGCGCATCCCGAAGACTTCCTGCGTCTGTACGATTACTACCACCCGGATGCGTCATACAGCAACAGAACGCTGCACCTTGCAGAGGGCGCAAAGACAATCGAGAACCCGCTGACAATCATGGTCACGGGCGCTGATTTAGATGCGGATACGGATACGGATACGGAGGCGGATACGTGCGAAAACGTAATCCGGGACGCGAAGATAACGATTGTGCGCGGAAGTGGGATCGGCGTCACCCTGCACCAGATAACAGGCGAGGATGGGTCTGTCACGATCGAAAATCCCGGCGAGGGGAAGTATCAACTGATCGTGGATGCGGATCAATATCGCAGGCACGAGGACACAATCGTGCTCCCGGCGGAGAGAATCGATATCAAACTCGAGAGACTGGGAATCAAGGACTATCTCTGCCGTGAAAAGGAGCAATCGATCAGGGACAACCTCAAGCGCTATTCATCAGACGTTCTGAAGGAGCTGGACCGGGCAGGGGTCGTCTCATCGGAGTTTGAGATGTACATCAATAAAGAGTATCGTGCATGCGTTCTTTACATACTTGCAGAAGAGTATCCGAATCTGCGATTTGTTTCATCCGGTTCCGAATATCTTGTGTACGATGAACAGAAGATGATGTCAAGGCTGATCGATTCCGCAAAAGCGATTAACAAGGATACATACACAATATCGGATCTTGATATCCCGCTCCCCGACGGAGAGGTTCTCCATTTAATCGAGATTGCCAGAGAAGCAGGCACTCATATCGCTGTGGAGCAGCATGACGCTGCTTGACCGTGTACGCAGCGGGGACGGTGGGGTTGGGGTTGCGACTGACGAGATCAGGCGCGCCGCAGCGGAGGAGGGAATCGACGCTGAGAAGCTTCGGCGTCTCGTTGCATCAGGGCGCGTGGTAATTCCAAGAAACGTCGCATCGGAGACTCTGTTAACGCCGGTCGGGGAATGCATCAGAACCAGGGTGAACGCCAACATAGGAACGTCTGCCGATTATGCCGATATCGACGAGGAGATCGAGAAGGCACGTGTTGCGGTTAGACATGGCGCAGACACGGTGATGGACCTCTCAACAGGCGGCGATCTGGACAGGATGCTCAAAAAGGTTCGTGCCGCAATCGATGTTCCGGTGGGGACGGTTCCGATATACCGGGCGGTCTGCGGGGGAGGAGGCAGGGTGTTGCCGGATATAACCTCTGATGACCTCTTCAATGCGGTCAGAAACCATGCACAGCGTGGCGTGGACTTCATGACGATTCATGCCGGTGTCAATAGGGGGTCGTTCGACTGCCTCAGATCCGGCGATCGCATCCTACCTGTTGTGAGCCGGGGCGGAGCGCTCACCATCGCATGGATGCTGCACCACGAAAAAGAGAACCCGTTCTATGCGGAGTTCGATTACCTGCTCGAGATTGCCCGCGAGTACGACGTCACAATCAGCCTCGGCGATGGCATGCGACCGGGATGCATAGCCGATGCCAATGATCATGCGATGTTTGCCGAGATTATTGCACTGGGGCGGCTGGTCAAGCGATCAAGGGCCGCCGGCGTCCAGTGCATGGTCGAGGGTCCGGGGCATGTCCCGATGGACGGAA
>DAOVGE010000043.1 GCA_030672605.1 Methanosarcinales archaeon | reverse complement strand
TTTTTGCAGACTGCTCGCTCACTTAAGCTGGAAGGTCCATCCGATTGGTCAACCAATCTTGAAGATTACCTTTACGAACCGAAGAGTGAGATATCTGATGATTGAAATCTTTCTTGATGCTTCCTACGCCATTGCCCTCTCCGCCACAACAGACCGATATCACAAATTGGCGGAAATGCTTGCAATGAAGATAGAAGCCGAAGGGACTCGGCTCGTTACTACACGAGCAGTAGTACTGGAAATCGGTAATGCGCTAGCTAAGCTGCGCTATCGGAGTGCTTCTGTTACGTTGTTAAAAGCGCTGGAAGAAGACCCGAGCATTGAGATCATCCCTCTTTCTGAGGAGTTGTATGAAAAGGGGTGGCAGCTCTACAGAGAACGAGTGGACAAAGAGTGGGGATTAACCGATTGTATCTCGTTTGTCGCCATGCAAGAATATGGTTTGACAGAAGCGTTGACGACTGATAGGCATTTTGAACAGGCGGGATTCAAAGTGTTGTTGCGGGAGAAAACATGAACAGGATTGTGAGAACGCTCGCCACACTGCTACTAATCACGGCACTCACAACGCTTGCCACGCCCACATCCGCCGCGGGCTTACCAGACGACCTCTCGCCGGGCTTCACGTTCTCTAAGAACTTCTACGACATCTACGGCAAGCCAAACATCACCGCGTCAATCGTCGGTGACGATGAGTTCGGTCGCGGCGACGAGGTGACGCTCACAATCGATCTCGTCAACCGCGGCGTCGTTCTCGGATTCGAGTCCGACCGGATGCCTGATGATGACAACGAGATCGATCTTGCAGAGATGGAACTCGGATACGAACTCCAGCAGGTGAATGCGATAGGGATAACGACAGTCCTCGCCGCTCCAGAGGGTGCCCCAATCGATGTGAAATCAGGACCGCAGCAGGTTGGCTCAATCCGTGGAAGCAAAGGAGCAAGCGAGACTGCCAAATTCAACATCGAGATCGACGAGAATGCTCCTGCCGGCACATACCCGCTCGTCCTTGCCACGAGTTACATCTATCAGAAGAACGTGCATATGGACGGCAATGTCTCTGAGAATAGGGTAGATGGGAACTTCTGGTACGATACGCTCAACCAGACGCAGATACTATACCTATCCGTCAGGAAACTTGCTGATTTTGAGATCACAGACGTCTCATCAGACCTTCAGGCGGGGGAGGATGACCGTGTGCTTTCCATAACCTACATGAACACCGGCGAGGAGACTGCAACCGATGCCGTGGCACGGATCAGCGTGACAGATCCGTTCAGCAGCACCGATGATCAGGCGTATCTCGGGACGCTCGAACCGGGCGAGAGTGTGACCGCTGTATTTGTGATCGACACGGATTCCGGTGCGGCAATAAAGCCTTACGGTATCGATACCGAGATCAGGTTCAAGGATTCAACAGATAAATCGAGGATATCTGAGTCAATGACTGCAACGGTCACGATTACGCCTCTGATACCAGGGTCCGAGAAGATGAAACCGTACATTCTTCCTGCGATTCTGATCCTGATTCTCGTGCTTCTGGCGGTCGGGGTCAGGTACTATCTCAGGAATTTCATGAGCGGTGGTTCCGGTGCAAAATAGGCGGATTCTGGTTGCTCTTACTGCTGCAACCCTGATTGCAATCTGCATTGCGCCGATCTCGCCTGCGAAGTACATCCCTGAGAGCTACACACGATCCACGAACTACTACTATGTCACAGGCGACCCCCACCTCGTTGCAACGCTCGTCGGAGATAATGAGTTCTGCCGCGGCGAGGATGCGGTGCTCGAGATCACGCTCCAGAACTACGGGGCGATCTTTGCGATCAAGGGCGACGAATATATCGATCCAAGCGATTCGGATCATTCCGATGAGGAGAAACTTGCCGCAATCGAATTCGGAGTGGAACTGGAAAAATCCGCCGCAGACCGAGCCCGGGCTGTTCTTCTCGCAGATGGTGCACCAATCGATGTTGCGGCTGGTGTCCATGAGATTGAGACGATTGAAGCAGGTAAAACCGGAACCGTGCGGTTTCCGATCCGTATCGACGATAACGCACCCGCCGGAGTCTATCAGCTACGTCTGGATGTCTGTTACGATCACATCGATAACGTGCAGGTAGGAGGCACTCCTATCAAGCCTGATATCAACTATTGGAACGTGACAGAGACATGGAACCAGAGCATACCGATTGTGGTCGAGAAAGAGTCTGATTTCGAGGTCGTTTACATCTCTTCCACCCTGATGGTCGGGGAAACCGGGTTTTTGAACATAACGTACCGGAACACCGGCGAGGAGACTGCAACCGAGGCGGTCGCCCGCATAAGCGACATGCTGCCATTCACTGCCGCCAGAAATCAGGAGCGCGTCGGGACGCTCGCGCCCGGCGAGGCTGCAACCGCGTGTTTCGGGGTCAGCACAGGCAGGGATGCGTTTCCGAAAGTGTACGACATAAGCACAGGGATCAGGTTCAAGGACGAGGATGGCGATATCCGGATCTCGGATCCGATACGGATCGGGGTTTCCGTAGCGCCGAAGGTGCCGTTTTCAGAGAAGCTCCGGGCGAATAGGTGGTGGATCGTGGCGGCGGCGGTTGCGCTTCTGGTATTTGGGGGATGGCGGGCGCTTAAGCGATGAAGAATGTAGGGGGGCGTGTCCACACCGTTTCATTTCTTGTATGTGTTTAGCACTGCTTTGTCAGATTGGCCACTCATTCAGGCGCTTGATATTGGTTTTGTTTTCCAAACGGTTTGAGGTCATGCCACCGAACGCTGTTGATTTGTCTGTAATGTGACAAAGTATAATTAGCTGAGGCGAAAAAAACACGAGATTACACAAGATTTTACGAGATTAACACAGAAATCTTGTGGAAATCTGTGTAATCTTGTGGTTAGCTAAACACGTACAATTTCTTGGAATACCTGCTCAAAAACGTAAGATTGGCCGCGTCAACGATCTCTCTCCCCTCAAGCACAGCAACACCATGACCGTCCTTGCAGTGCTTGCAATTAAATTGCGGTGTCGAATCAAGACGTCTCCATGACCGACAGGGGCATCGGCCAGATTCAGAATCAGGAAACCTTCACGAGTTCTGCGTTCACCATAACAATATGGCAATATGAGACACTTTTTAATTTCTTCTGGGTGGACTCGGGTTATGGCAAAGAAGATTAACCACAGAGGACGCGGAGGGCACAGAGCGTTGCTTTTTTCTCCGTGTCCTCTGTGCGCTCTGTGGTTTTCCGAAGCCCACTTCCAGGAGATAATAAAAAGTCTCCAATATGACTACCCCCACCTACACACCCTTATTTTTCGACCAATTTTGTGATGGTCTTTTCAAGTTCTGTGATCTTATCTTCCAGACGGAGAAGATCATCCTTTGATGCGACCTTTGACCTCTCAATCGCGTTCTGCACATCACCCGAGATTTTTCCCTCGAATTCCTGCATCTGTTTCGTTTTTTCGGCCATGAGTTCGTGAACGAGGGTTTTTCCTTCCTCTTTACTCACCTCTCCTTTTTCAACGAGTTCGTCCACGACTTGCTTGATCTTCTCCTCGGTTATGGACAGCACGCCAATTCCAAGGAGCCCTACCTTCCTGAGTGATTCTATCATGATAGTCCTCGCATCATCAGATAATCCCTATCTGCTATAACCCTTCCGGCACTATACAATACAGGACTGGAAAAGTTTAACATGAGGCGGATAGCTAACCAAGCAAGCATCTAACACACGGGCAGGGGACAATAATGCACATGCATAAAATCGGAGTTATTTCACGCACATACCGCCATATCGAGCGTTACCGCCAGATTCTTACGGTTCTGTTCAGATACGGCTTTGGTGACATAATCGACGCCCTGTATATTGGGCGTTATGTTGATGTCGCACTCCCAAAAAAGATCAAGAGAGAGCGGGGTCGAATCGAGGAACTCACCCTACCGGAACGCGTGCGTATGGCGATGGAAGAACTCGGACCCACATTCATCAAGATGGGGCAGATTCTATCCACACGCCCGGACCTGATCCCGATGGAGTTCATAATCCAGTTTGAGAAACTCCAGGATACGGTGCCGCCGTTCCCGTTTGAGGATGTTAAGACGACGATCGAATCCGAACTAAGAGCCCCGATTGCCACGATATTTCAGGATTTTGATGAGACTCCGGTCGCAGCAGCCTCCCTCGGGCAGGTGCATCGCGCCAGACTTGCAACCGGCGAGGATGTAGCTGTCAAAGTGCAGCGCCCCGACGTTCGGAAGACAATTGAAGTTGATACGGAGATTATGCTTCATCTGGCAACGCTTCTGGAGCAGACTGTGGATGCGTGTCAGATATACAACCCAACGCGGATTGTTACGGAATTTGCCGACTCTCTCAAGAAGGAGATTAACTACAGGAACGAGGCGTTCTATATCGAGCGATTTTCAAGACAATTTCCGGACGATCCAACGGTTTACGTGCCAAAAGTCTTTTCGGAGGCAACAACTGCGAAGGTTCTCACGATGGAGTACATCGATGGCGTCAAAGCATCTAATATCGAGCGGCTGGAAGTGGAGGGATTTAACAGGAAAGTGATCGCAGCACGTGGCGCAGACCTGCTCTTCAACCAGATTTTTGTGCATGGCTTCTTCCATGCCGATCCACACCCGGGAAATATCATGATCCTGCCGGATAACGTTATCTGCTATCTGGATTTCGGGATGATGGGGAGAATCGACAGGCAGACGAGAGATGAGATTGTGGATCTCACAATTGCAGTCGTGCGTCAGAACGAGGCAAAGGCAACCGACGCGTTGCTGCGACTCACCACACGCGACGCTCCGATCGATCGCCGAAGACTGGAACTGGATGTTTCCGACCTGACAATGCAGTACCTCGGAAAACCATTGAAAGAGATCGATGCGGGGCAAATTTTGCGCCAG
>DAOVGE010000153.1 GCA_030672605.1 Methanosarcinales archaeon | reverse complement strand
GCGCCCTCGCGTCTTTGCGTTTCTCTGATTTAACGCAAAGTCGCAGAGACGCAAAGACGAAGGAGTGGCGCCCGCGATTGCTGCAACACGAGGGCGGGCTACTGCTATCGACCACAGAAAACGGCAGAACCAGGAATTTTTCAGCGAGATACGCTCAGATTTTGTGGCAGCCAAATTCGTGGTATTCGTCTGCATTCGTGATGTTATCACGAATGGCATGAATGGACGAATATCATGAATCTGATAATTGACGGAAATCAATGAATTTTCAGATAGTGCCTGTGAATGTTTTGTCATAAGCCCTCATGCTATCGATATCTCGTTGGTTCGTCCTCATGCCCGTGTCCGTAATGCTCCGAGTCCCCGAACGCTATCGCAACTCCTGCCTCCGAATGGCAGCCCATGCAGGTCCAGTATCCCTTCGATATGTACTGACCATGCACATTACCGGCTTCGTGACCAAACGGCATCCCCGCAACGTTCGGTGACGGTTCGCCTGATGCGCTGAGATAAAACGGTCCATGTACGGAGTGGCTGAGGTTCATTCCGACATGAGTTGCGCCCGAACCCCCCTCAAAGAAGTCCGGGTCGTTGTATGTGTGATTGCGGTTTCCGTGGCAGCGATCGTCGTCGCAGACACGCACCGTTCTCATCGTGTGAACGCCAGACAATCCGAAGAGCGTTGTGTTGTGGCAGAAGCTGCAGAGTTCACTGGTGTCAATCTCGGCGTCGCCGTTGGTGTCGAGACTGATCAGCATAGATTCGCCGGTGGGTTCAAAGGAAGATCCTGTGTACACTCTCTTCTCCCACTGGTGGTCGTTTTGGAAATATGCAACGTCGCCGTCGTCATGCGTCCCGTCAGTAAAGTCCATCGTATATATCACAGACCCGTCGTACTCGATTCCCCCGACAGCCATGTACGTCGTGTAATTTTTGTTATTCGCCGCGTTTTTGTGAGCATAAACGGTCGGGCAACTATCCAGTTGCTCCCAGACGTCCTTATGACATTTTATGCATTTTGAGTCCATGTCGCACACATCGTAGAACGTATGCTGCCCGGCGAACATGGAGACTGTATATGGAATAAGAAATAGTACAAGCGTTGCTATTGCAAGTATCATCCATAGTTGTCTTCCTTTCATCGTTCCAAAAGAGACGTCCGACCCGATGGACTATAAAGTTACCGCAAGCGGCGGCGGCTGAACAGGGTGGATGTGTATATAACAGCACCCACTACACACATGTATCCGCGGATTCATATATCCGCGGATTCTCATATTCTCATATTCTCAGATCAACCAATCAACTGGCATCACTCTTGATCACATGCGCAATCGCGCCGCCGCTCACGAGAATCTCGAAGATGACAAATGTCCACGCAATGACGTATCCCGCACTGCCCAGTGCACTGCATGCAGAGTGCTCAAGTATCGCACCGTCCAGATCGCAGAGCGGCAGCGCATCGATCCATGCCCTGCACAGAAAGACGACGCCGATCATGCGCAGCATCTTGTTGTGTGATGAATAGATCAGTATGACGCCTGCTATGATCAGACCAAGGCTCCCAGCACTCGCAACAAGTATCGTCTCAATCGAGGACATATCCCCATGCACGAAGACCGAGCCAGTGGTCAAGGTAATCTCCCCGAACGTCACTGCATATCCGAGCGTCGTTGCAACTATTGAATGGCACCATTCATGTCCAAGCGTGCCTGAACCCCAGCCAAAGACCAGGCAGACAGCACCACAGATCAAGTCATCCATGTTGTCCCACACGTTTTTTGTTTTTTCCCACATTGTAACCACCACCATGCACCCCAATACTCATGATAATGATGAGTATCATTATAGCATACGTCACTACTACACTATAAATGTATCGGTTCGCACAACCGATGAACTTAACCGTGATGGCTACACTATCCAGAGATCATCCAATATTTGTCGTAACGAGGAATGAGGAATTATGAATACAGGCATACTAGTGCTCGGACACGGTAGCTCGCTACCACACAATAGGGAGCTAATCGAGAAGATTGCAGAGATGATCGCTGATCACGGCAATGTTGTCGTGCGAACGGCATATCTAAACATGGAAAAGCCGACCCTCGAGGAAGGGCTGGCAAACTTTGACGGAACCGGCGTCGATAAGATCGTTGCACTGCCCATATTCCTTGCGCACGGGGTTCACACGCTCGAGGACATACCAAGGGAGCTGAATCTGGACAATGATCTGAAGGGATCGACCAAAGTCGACGGAAAGACGGTTGATATTGTGTATGCCGCTCCGTTTGGCGCGGATCCGGTAATCGCAGATCTTGCATACCAGAGAGCGGAAGAAGCGCTCGCACGTTAGTGTTAGATAATAGATATGAATGTTCTGGTGCTCGATCTGACACATGGCGGCGGTCTCATTGCGCAATCCTTAACAGAGACTGATACAGTCACGGCTGTCGATGTGTACCGCACAACCGATGACCGCGCGCGGCGCAATCTCGAATCGTGTGGAGTATCGGTTCTGAGAGAACCACCCTCCGCAGGCGACTTCGACCTGGTAATCTCGCCTGTGCATCTGGATTCTGCATACCCCACACTCAGCGATGCACGCGCAGCTAAAATTCCTGTGATCACGCACCACGCCGCAGTCTCCAGGATTCTGCGCACGCAACTTAACGGGTGCACGGTAATTGAGGTGACCGGCACAACTGCGAAGACGAGCACCGCGCGGATTCTTGCCGGCATGCTCTCGGCATGCACGGACCGGAGGATAATCTCGCACACCAGCGCGGGTGTGGAGGTGCGGGGTTGCGGTGAGGCGGGAGCGGAGGCGCGGGTGATTGCGAAGTTCAGCATCGCACCTGCGAGCATAATTGCGGTTCTGCGATCGATTGAGGCTGAACTTGAACCCGGGCTTGGACTCGAACTTGGACGCGAATCGGACTCCCAATTCCAATGCGAATCCGAATCCGAACACAGACCGAACCCGGATGTGTTAATCTTTGAGGTCTCGCTCGGCGGAACCGGGCTTGCGGACATTGGAATCGTAACCACACTCTCAGGAGACTATCTGATTGCAAACAATACCGGCACAGCGTCTGAAGCAAAGATGCAGATGATAAACCTGGCAAAACCAGGTTCAACGCTGATTATAGGAAGCGATGTACCATCCAACTCCGATCGCCGAACCTTCACATTCGGAGACTCCGGAGATGTCTGTTTCGAGAGAATCGACGCTGAACGTGCCGTGATCAGAGCGATGGGCAGGAAAATCGAGTTTGGCGTGAACGATTACGACATATTCTCGTACCAAACGGCGATTCTTTCTGCGGTGACTGCTGCAATCTCAATTGGTGTCGATTGCGGATGCATAGAGTCGTTTCTTGACAGCTTCAGCGGCGTGAGCGGACGTATGAGGGTTATTCCGGTCGATTGCCGAACGATTGTTGATAACTCGAATTCGGGCATGACAATCGCCTCTGCAGAGTCCGCAATCGAACATGCCAGGCGTATCGCAGGAGACTCCGGGGTGGCAAAGGTCGTTTTGATCATCGGAATTGAGGAGTACAACGTCTGTGAGGGGCTTGACCTTGAGAAGGCGGTTGAACTGATCGAGAGAAACAGTGACTTCGTTGACTCTGTAATCACGGTCGGAGTCAATAGCGATTCGGCGCACAGAGTCACTGATCTCAATTCAGGAATGGATCTGGCAATGAATCAAACAGGAGATGGCGATATGATCATCTCGTGCGTCAAGTGTTTCAGATAGATATATAAATCATCGATCGCAAGATTCATATCTCCCATGAGATACGGTTACGGGCTCGTGGTCTAGCTGGTCATGACGTCGCCTTGACATGGCGGAGGTCCTGCGTTCGAATCGCAGCGAGCCCATCACCACATATTTTGCGGAAAACGGCTGTTTTCAGTAAGGTTAATATATCAAATCATACCACTACTTTATTACATGCCTCTCGAAGATGTCATAAAAACGATTAAAATCGAGAATGTGGTTGCGTCCACAGCGATAACGAGTAAGATCGATCTTGAAGATGTGTCACGAAGAATAGAAGGGGCAGAATATAACAAAAAGCGGTTTCCGGGAGCGATCTATCGGCTCAAAAAACCAAAACTTGCTGTTCTTGTCTTCGGAAGCGGAAAGATCGTGTGTACCGGCGCAAAAAAGATTACGGATGTTAAGATCGGGGTAACAAAGATCTTTGAGAAGCTTGAAGAGATCGGGGTCAGTACCGATGGGCAGAGCGATCTCGTTCTGCACAACATCGTCTCATCCGCAGACCTTGGATGTGAAATCAATCTCGACGCCGTTGCGATGGGTCTCGGGTTCGAAAACATCGAATATGAGCCAGAGCAATTTCCTGGTCTCGTTTACCGGATCGCAGAGCCAAAATCGGTTGTGCTTCTTTTCGGATCCGGAAAGATGATCATCACCGGCTGCAAGAGTCCGGAAGATTCAAAACTCGTCGTTGAGAGGATCGTAAACGACCTCGATGAGCTTGGATTATTATGATCCCGATCACGGATAACCACATCCATCTTGATCACCGGGGAAAAGGTATCGCGGCGGCAAAGGAGTTTGCCCGCGCGGGTGGCACACACATAATCCTTGTGTCCAAGCCGTCGTGGACTGTAGGCATTGATGTAACGAAACCTGATGACTTTAGACCGGTATTTAAAGAGACAATTGATATCGTTCGTGAAATAAACAGATCCGACATCGGGGTTGTGGCGTTTCCTGTGCTTGGCGTCCATCCTGCTGAGATCACGCGGTTAACCGAGCGTGTGGGGCTGAAGCAGGCAGAGGAGTTGATGATCGGCGGTCTTGAGATTGCGCAGAAGTTCGTTCTGGAGAACGAGGCAATAGCAATCAAGACCGGAAGACCACACTACGAGGTCTCCGAGAGTGTGTGGGATGCGTCCAACCGCATAATGGCGCATGGCATGGCTCTTGCACACGAATCCGGCTGTGCTGTGCAGTTGCACACCGAGACCGCGGACGCTGCGGTAATCGCGGATCTTGCAGGGATTGCGAGGAGCGCGGGCATCTCGCCAGAAAAGGTGGTCAAGCATTATGCGCCGCCGCTGGTTAACATCTTTGAGCAGGAGGGGATATTCCCGGGGGTTCTCGCAGGCAAGGGCGCAATCGAGGCTGCGCTTGCTGAAGGGAGCAGATTCATGATGGAGACTGATTACATCGATGATCCCGAGCGACCCGGCGCTGTGCTCGGACCAAAGACTGTGCCCAGGAGAACATTAAAATTGATCGAGAGGTTTGGCGAGGAGGTCTTCTGGAAGGTGCACAAGGAGAATCCCGAGCAGGTGTACGGAATCGAGATTGAAGTGTGATTATGCGCTATTTTTTTGCGGTAACTAATTAAACGGATTCATGGCATCACGGCAGGGGGTTACCAAGCCACGCGCCACTTTTGAACCAATGCACATCTCTTTAGTTTGTTTGTGCAAGTGGGCACTGTCTGGAAATCCAGTGATTTCCGTAATGGTCAGTTGGATGTACAACAACGCGAAAGACGTGAAGACCGGGATTGACAACACTCTTCGCGTCTCTCTCGCCTTTCTCGTTAAATTGAAAAACAATAACGAGAAAGACGCGATGGCGCAAGGAACAAAAGTCTCCGGGTGTATTTCACTGGAATTTTCGATTGTGCCGTGCAAGCGATCGTCAAAATCGTATTCGCTTCAAATTAAGTGGTAACCGAGGCACTATCTAAAAAATCGGTGATTTATGATAATTATCGTAGATGC
>DAOVGE010000161.1 GCA_030672605.1 Methanosarcinales archaeon | reverse complement strand
GTGTATGAGGGATACCTGTGCCGCTCCGGGTTCTGTGCGGACCTGTGGAGCGCATCGATTATGTGCGGGGGCGTCGGCATGTCAGGGTCGCCGACTCCGAGATCGATTACGTCAACTCCGTTCTTGATCGCGTTCTCCTTTGCCCGGTCAATAGCTGCGAAGAGGTATGGTGGAAGCGAGGTGATTCTGTCCGCGTACATACAGAGGATGTGATTGTTGATTGCGTATAGTCTTTTGGATGGACTGCGAAAAATTAAGTACCGCCCAATTGCATATATGACCGGTAATTCACCACAACAGGAGGGAAAAAGAGAGATGGCTTCAGATACCGAACAGATGCTTCCGCAACTCCCGATACTCACGCAATCGCTCAAGGACGCGCCGATCGTTCAGAGGGGCGACTACCACTATTTTATCCACCCGATAACGGATGGCGTTCCGGAACTTGCGCCCGAACTGTTAACCGAGATTGCGGATCTCATAATCAGACTGATTGATGCCAGAACAGGCAGGATCGATAAAATTGTGACGATTGAGTCGATGGGAATTCCAATCGGAACAGCGCTTTCCATGAAAACGGGCATTCCACTTGTGATCATCCGCAAACGGAAGTACGAGCTTCCTGGAGAGATTGCCGTGCATCAGAGCACGGGGTATTCGAAGGGAGAACTGTACCTAAATGGAATCAACAAAGGAGATCGTGTTTTGATCGTGGACGATGTGATCAGCACGGGTGGCACGATGAAGGCGGTTATTCAGGCGCTCAATATCACTGGCGCTCTGATACATGACACCATTGTTATAATCGAGCGCGGCGAGGGCGCATCAGACCTGCGTGCCGCTGGCAACAGTCTGAAGACGCTGGTCGCAGTGGACGTGGATTCCAAGGGTGTTGTGATTCAAAGGACGATTGCGTGAACGATGAAAGGTATGGTTCTCGTCTCTGAGATTGGCGCATATCTGCGATGCCCGAGACTGGTATACTTTCGCAGTCTGCACAGGGACGATTACCAGAAGATAATTGATGTGAGGTATCTATCACATCTTATTTTAAAGGAGCTTGCGTTCACATACCATCGCGCCGCTGCCAGCGATGATGCGACAGAAACGCTGCATGTCGAGCTTGATCGCATCACATGCGATCTTCCCGCGATATATCGTGTCGAACTCTCTGGCATGGATTACTCCATGATCCCGGATGCGGCATCTGAAATCGATATCGATGCGATCGGCTCACGTATTACGGAGGTGACCCAAACGACAGGCAGAGACGAGCTTCTCACGAAGATTGCGCCCTGCGCAGTCGAACACACCATGTACTCGGATGCGCTCGGGATCGCTGGCGCCCCTGACAAGCTTGTGATACCCGGAGACCGGGGACATGCGCTACCATCCATCATCAGAACAGGAGCGAAGCCGGATCAGGGCGTCTGGAAGCCTGATCGGTTGCAGATCACCGCTTATGCGATGCTTGTGGAGGAAACGTTCGGAACGGTTGTGGATTACGGATTTGTGGAATACGCACGATTCTTTGATCTGCGAGAGGTTGTGATCAGGTCAGGAGACCGACGCAGGGTGCTGGAACTGCGAAACCGGATCAGGAAGATTAAGGATGGCAGGATGCCGGATCGCCCGCGGGAGGGGGCTGCGCCATGCGAGTTCTGCGCATTCAGCGATGATTGTGATACGCACCGGTCGCTTGCATCGAAGTTCTTCTGACGCTCAGTCTCAGTCGCTCAGTTTTAGTTACGGGACACTATGAACGATCGGATCAGATATATACAGACCACAATCACCGTGAAGCTGAATGCCGCACCGAAGATCGACTCATATTCATACTCAAACCATATACCGATCACATCCTGAACCGCAAAATAGAAGTGGAATGTGGCAATCAGCGTGAGAAACATCATGATTGCAAACAGTCCGGTCTTGAAGTAGCCTTCGAGCTTGTTTTGATCGTTTTCAGTCATTGTCATCCCTCCTTCTGCTGCGCATAGCCGCAACGACCACGATTGCAATCGCAATCGCAACGCATGCCAATGTCAGCGCAGACGTGAACCCAGGTGTCTTCTTAGGCATACCAGCGGTACGCGCCCTGTATTCATCCCATTCAGCCGCTTCCTCTTCCGGCATGAAGTCCTCGACACGGACATTGTCTGATATGACCTGCGCATCTTTCGCAATCACGCGCTTCGGGTTGAGCTGCACCACGCCCTCTCCGCGCTCGACGATTGTGTCGTTCTTCCAGATCAAGACCTCGACTATGTAATTGTAATTATCAGGTACAGCGATGTCACAACTCCTGATTATAGTGGTTCCGCTCTTGATTGTACCGGTCGATGTCCAGATTTTGTCAGCGAGCAGCCCGGCATCGGACTCCCGGGCTTTGATCAGCATGGACAGATCCTCGCTTGTAAATTCGCCTTCGTTTGTGAGGTAGACGTCCACCCCGATCGTCACTCTGAAATCAGTCACATTCTTCACCAGAAAGTCCATTTCCTGGACTCTTACTCCAATATCATAAATATTCGGATCCAAATCACCGATACCGTATATTTTCACCGTTTTCTTATCCACAATCTCTTCGTCCTCAAACAGAACAGCCTCTATACGATATCCACCCTCTCTTTTAACATTGATCGATTGCGATACCGGTTTTGTCCTCTCTTTTTGGATGGTTCCGGCAGGGGTTGTGGTCTGATCCGCAAGGAGCCCTGATGACGAGTCAAACGCCTTCAGCAGGAGTTTTACGTCCCCGCTACAATCATCCCCCCTGTTTTCGACGTAAGCGGTCACATTCAGCGCAACCTCTGTGCTGGTGACACTTTCCGGTGATATGTCAATGTCCGCAATTCTAAGTCTGCTCCTGTCGTGATCCTCTATGCATCCGCATGCGGCAAGCGATATAAGGAATATGCCGCATAGCAGCACGACTCTGGTTTCCCCGCGCATCGCTATGAACTACCGTGTGGAAGTATATAAATCTTTCTTGATGCGAAATCCTCTGAATCACCGGAGTGCCCCATCTTTATAACCTTATGAAGCAATCCAGTATGTGAGGGCTTGACGCATGCAACTGTTATCAATTCACTCAGATTACATCGAGTACGAGACGAAGAAGAAGACTCCGGTCGCTGAAGAGATCGAACCGACCTTGAAAAGCGGCCGCATGGAGGATGCGCTGACAATCTTCATCGCTGTTGAGACGTATGACGAAGCCGACCCGGGTGCCACGGCAGAGAATGCAGCAGCAGAGATCAGAAAGACCGCCAAGCAGGTGAAAACCAGCCGCATAATGCTTTATCCTTATGCGCATCTCAGTTCGAATCTGGCAAAGCCAACTGTCGCTGTCGATATACTGAAGAGACTCGAAGAAACTCTTTCTATTGATTACGAAGTGAAAAGAGCACCGTTTGGCTGGTACAAGGCTTTTAAGATCAGTTGCAAAGGACATCCGCTCTCCGAACTCTCGAGAACGATACGAATTGGGGGCGAAGAGGGGAAGGAAGGGAGCGAAGGAAGAGAACGAAAAGAAGGGAGAAAAACAGAAGAGGTCATATCAGAGGCTCTGAAGTCAGAGGAGAAGGCGGTCTCGCACTGGCACATTCTCACGCAGGATGGGGAACTTTTATCCATCGAAGAGTTTGATTTTTCGGATCATCCGAATCTACAGAAGTTTGTTGCGTATGAAACCTCGAAGAGCAGGGCTGTGGACAAAATCCCCCCTCATGTCGAACTGATGAAGCGACTCGAGCTCGCAGACTACGAGCCCGGGTCTGACTCCGGAAATATGCGCTTCTACCCGAAGGGGACTCTCATAAAGAGATTACTTGAGGCGCATGTCATGAACACCGTGGGCGAGATGGGTGCAGTCGAGGTTGAGACCCCGGTCATGTATGACATGAACCACCCGACACTGAAGAAGTATCTCGACCGGTTTCCGGCAAGGCAGTACTCGATTGAATCAGACAAGAGATCATTCTTTCTGCGATTTGCGGCATGCTTCGGGCAGTTTCTGATGAATCACGACATGACGATCTCGCATAGAAACCTCCCCTTGAAGATGGTTGAGATGACCAGATATAGCTTTAGGAGGGAGCAGCACGGCGAACTGGTGGGTCTCCGACGTCTGCGCGCGTTCACGATGCCTGATATGCACACGTTGTGCAGCGATATGCCCAGTGCGATCGCAGAATTCAAGGAGCAGTATGTGATG
>DAOVGE010000075.1 GCA_030672605.1 Methanosarcinales archaeon | reverse complement strand
CATCCTGCATAAGTTCAATGAGTTTTAAAATATCCGGTCTCTGCAGCGCAATCTCGCGTCTCTTGAATCCGACGTTCTGCATCCGGTTTATAGAGTCTCCGAACGCCCCAATATCCACCTCAACCACAGCAGGGAGCATCTCCATTAATATGATGTGTGAGAGTTCTCGCACCTCGTAAAGCGGGATCGGGCACTCCTTTCCGAAGATATCCACCTCCTTTGCATCATGCGCACCCATTGTATCAGGGATTGCGAGCACGATCTCCCAGTCCGGGAATGGGTGCTGGAAGAGAATCGGTGCCGGTGGCGATGATTTTGATGCTGCTGACGGCTTGAACGCCCCCTTCTCGCTGAATCTGTGCCCCCCGTCGAGAATGAAGCCACCGCTCTTAAACGATGCGACGCCGATCCCTGAGGTTCCGCCACGCCCGACCCTGATTGCAATATCACGCACGCTCAGTCCCAGATCGTACAACCGGTTCACAGCCATGCCCGCGGCGAGCGCGGTCTGCGTCCCTGAGCCGAGCCCAACATGCAAAGGGACGTCGCGCTCGATCTGGATTTTGATGCCACGTCCTTCCGGGAGAAGTAGAGCCGCGCTCTCGCGCATACGGTCTGCCGAATCCGACTCGCCTGTGACTGTGGTGACTGTGATCTCATCTGCTCTCTCTGCTCTGATCCGGAGCGATGGTTCGTCGATTGTGAGTCCGATTCCGCCGTCTACGCGTCCGATCTCGGAATTGAGGTCGATCAATGTGAAGTGGAGGCGCGATGGTGTTGCGATCTTGATCATCGGGATGTTCGATGTGCTGATTAAAGATATTTGCTGCTACGAGATTGAGACTTTTTATTATCTTCCGGAATGGGTTCGGAAAAACACAGAGAAAACAGCAACTCTCTGTGCCCTCCGTGTCCTCTGTGGTTAATCTTCTTTGCCATAACCCTATTATCCTGCCCAGAAGACATTAAAAAGCCACACGGGATGTAGGTGTTTGCATAAAGATGAAAACTCTCGTTACGTATTCTTAAATTACCTCTCGTATCGCGAGCAGATTCAGCCGTGATTGTGGTTTGATAATTTGTTTAACCGGATCAAGAAAGAGAATGTTCGCTTTAATCAAGCCAAGTTTAACCGGTTTTGAAAGCTCATTCGCTTTGAGACAATCCTTAGTCCGAAACGGCTCCAAACCTTCAAGTATTTGCTCCTCGTTCAGCACTATTTCCTCTTCGCCATACGATATCTTATATCCAAATTCCTTCGCATCTTCTATAAGTCCTTCAATTTGACCGGTCCTTATTCCAATCATCTCTTCCACCCGTTCTCTCCGGTTTTCTCCTGTATTTATCAGTTCAATCAGGCATACTGGTTTCCCGCCGCAGTATTCCCACGCCATCATCTTTTCATCATCTGTGAAACCATACTTTCCAAGAAACGCGAGGGTTGTCTCACTATCGAAATCATCCACCATGGAATACCTGCACCTGCCTTCCAGCACTGCCTCATTGTAAACTCGCTCAATAAAAAGCGAATCAGATGTTACCGCAAAGACGTGACAGAGATGTAGCTCCTTTGTTAATCGAATAAACAGGTTGAAAAGTTCGTATATCAGATGCGTATTGATCCTGACATCTCCTATCTTTTGCAGTTCGTCCACGATCAAAACAGGAATTTTATTCTCTGCTATCTCGGTGAAATAATCTTCCAAAAACTCAAATACATCTTCATAAGTCTTTTCTCTGAAAAATAAGTCCAGAATACCTTCGGTTATAGGTATTCCCGCGAATTTCAAACTTTTCAGCGATACTTCCGATATCGTCTTTAATATCTCTTTATACTCCTTCTTTTCTCGATCCAACTTGAATAGAGCCCGGACGAAGTCATCATAATTCGATATAAACTTTCCTCTGAGGTTTATGTAGAAGACAACATAATCCTCTGGCAGTTGTTCGATCAGATTGGTGACCAGTTCGGTTTTTCCGGAGTTTATCGGTCCGTAAATGAAAGTAATCAGTCTCGGTTTCACACTCAGAGTATTCATTATCTCTTTTATTTCAGGTTCCCTGTTGTGAAAGGTTACTTCCATCATACTTGCATTCCTCTATTCATGTTTTGTATTAATCATTCCGGTATCATCCGGGTTTTGGTGCAGGGGGTGAAGACATTTGGTACCACACACAACGCTCTTGCAGAGGATCAGATGAGATCGGAATTCTGCTCGCAAGATTTTTAACAAGAGACTGACAATTACAGATGATACAGATGACACGAGTAGCAATAACCGATACCACACTTCGGGATGGGCATCAGTCCTTGATTGCAACCCGAATGCGAACCCGGGACATGCTCCCGATTGCAGAGAAGCTGGATTGTGCCGGCTTCTTCTCGCTTGAAGTCTGGGGTGGGGCGACCTTTGACGTCTGCATAAGATTTTTGAATGAAGACCCGTGGGATCGTCTGAGAAGCTTGAAGGATGCCATAACCGAGACCCCTCTTCAGATGCTTCTGAGGGGGCAGAACCTTGTCGGATACCGACATTATCCCGACGATGTTGTGACCAAGTTCGTCGAAAAATCCGCAGAGAACGGAATTGACATATTCAGAGTCTTTGATGCCGTAAACGACATCAGAAACATGGAAGTACCGATCAAAACAGCAAAGAAGACAGGCGCGCATGTTCAGGGCACAATCTGCTACACGATCAGTCCGGTGCACACGATAGAGACGTTCGTTGCATTTGCAAGTGAACTGGCATCACTTGACTGCGACTCTATCTGCATAAAGGATATGGCTGGCTTGATCACTCCGCATACCGCTTATGATCTCGTAAAAGCACTCAAAAAGGATATTGGGCTGCCCGTTAATCTGCATTCGCACAGCACCAGCGGAATGGCGTCCATGAGTTACATGGCTGCCTGCGAGGCAGGTGTCAATATTCTGGACACGGCAATCTCCCCATTTGCTGGCGGAGCATCCCAGCCACCGACGGAGACAATTGTCGCAGGTCTCAGCGGGACTCCGTACGAGACCGGAATCGACCTTGTGCTGCTCAATGAGATAAAAAAGTATTTTGACGGGGTAAAGGAGAACTATATGGGAATTCTTGACCCGGTTTCTGAGAAGATCGACACCAGCGTACTTATTCACCAGATACCTGGCGGGATGCTCTCCAATCTGATCTCCCAGTTGAAGGAGCAGGACGCAATGGACCGCTACGACGATGTGCTTCAGGAGATGCCAAAGGTGCGGGAGGATCTGGGCTACCCGCCGCTTGTGACGCCCACAAGTCAGATCGTGGGAACACAGGCTGTGCTGAATGTTCTGATGGGCGAGCGCTACAAGGTCATACCAAGAGAGGTCAGGGACTATGTGCGTGGCATATACGGAAGACCGCCTGCGCCGATTGCCGAGTGGCTGCTCTCAAAGGTTTTGGGCGATGATGTGGCTGTGACCTGCAGACCCGCTGACCTGCTCGATTCCGAACTGGAGATGCGGACAAAAGAAGCGGAAGAGCTTGGAATTGTCAAGAAAGAGGAGGACATCTTGACTTATGCGCTCTATCCACAGATCGCTCCGAAGTTTCTCAAGGGGGAGGCAGAGGAAGAGAAGTTGAGTGCAGGTGAAGTTTCAGCTCATGCACCTCACGCTCATGCAGGCATCTTTAACCGGTTCAGGGTAGTGGTCGATGGCGAGGCATTCCATGTCGAGGTTGAGCCAACCGGAGAGATGGCTGCTATTATCAAGGAGAATAAATCCAGCTCCGCGGACGTGGAAGGCGGGATTGCAAGCAACATGCACGGGATGATTCTCGGGCTGAAGGTTGCGAAGGGCGACGCTGTTGCGAAGGGCGATGTCGTTGCGGTGATCGAGGCTATGAAGATGGAGAACAACTTACACGCACCGCACAGCGGAATAGTCAGAGAGATCTTCGTCTCCGAAGGCGGCGCAGTGGGAACCGGCGACATCATCATGTCGGTCTATTAAGGTATATCAGGGGTGTTTTCGTTGTTTAACAAGATACTGGTGGCGAACCGTGGCGAGATTGCTATAAGGGTGATGCGAGCATGCCGCGAGATGGATATAACGACTGTTGCAGTTCATTCGGAGGCAGACGAACGCGCGTTATTCGTAAAATATGCTGACGTTGCCTGTTGCATCGGACCTCCGCCAGCAAGCCAGAGTTACTTAAGAATCGACAGGATTCTTGATGTCGCCGAAAAAACAGGTGCTGAGGCAATCCACCCGGGCTATGGTTTTCTTGCCGAGAATTCGGAATTTGTAAGAGAATGTGAGAAGATGGGTGTCACATTCATCGGACCGTCCAGCGAATCCATGGAAGCATCCGGAAGCAAGATTGCTGCCAAGAAGACGATTGCGGCGGCAGGTGTTCCGGTCATACCCGGAATTTCCGGCGAGATTGAGGACGTGGAGTTGACAGTCGATTCCGCGCAGGAGATCGGATACCCGGTCATCGTGAAGGCGTCGGCAGGCGGTGGTGGAATCGGGATGAAGATCGCACGTAACGACGATGAACTGAGGAGCGCGATTCACTCGACGCAGGCAGTGGCTAAATCGACGTTTGGTGATGCCACAATCTTCCTGGAGAAGTACCTGCTTCACCCGAGGCATATCGAGTTTCAGATCCTTGCAGACGCCCACGGCAGGACGGTTCATCTGAACGAGAGGGAGTGCTCGATACAGAGGCGCCACCAGAAACTAATCGAGGAGTCGCCTTCACCGGTCATGACCCCTGAACTTAGAGAGGAGATGGGCGCAGCCGCACTGAGAGTGGCAAAAGCGATCGATTACAAGAATGCCGGAACTGTTGAGTTCATGTATTCCAATGGAGACTACTATTTCCTTGAGATGAACACGAGGCTGCAGGTGGAGCACCCCATAACCGAGATTGTGACCGGGCTTGACATCGTAAAAAGACAGATAGCGATCGCTGCGGGCGAGAGGCTTGATCTGGAGCAGGAGGATGTGAGGATCAACGGATGGGCAATTGAGTGCAGGATCAACGCAGAGGATCCGCTGAACGATTTTGCACCATCTCCTGGAAAGATTATGCGTTACAGGTCACCAGGAGGTCCCGGGATCCGATTGGATAGCGGTGTGCACACCGGCTACACGATCTCCCCGTTCTATGACTCGATGGTCTCCAAACTAATATCGTACGGGGAAAACAGGGTTGAAGCGATCGAGAAGATGCGAAGAGCGCTCTACGAGTACATAATCACCGGCGTCACCACAAATGTTCCGTTCCACAAGGCAGTGCTCAGAAACACGCACTTCATGGACGCCGAACTCTCAACACACTTCATCGAGGACTTTGACATACTGCCACAGGTAGCAGACGTTGTCGAACAGGAGAAGGAGAAGGGAGCAACATTTGCCTCCGCAATCGGTGCGGAGGATAGGAAGGTCGCAGCGATAAGTGCTGCCGTTACGACATACCTTAATACACCTGATAACAGATAACAGATAGGTAATCATGGGACCGAGAGAACAGATTCTGGAGATACTCAAAGGACGTTCTGATGACTTTGTATCGGGTGAAGAGTTGTCAGAACAGTTGGATGTCTCGCGCACGATGGTCTGGAAGCATGTCACGTCACTCAGGGATTGCGGGTATATAATCGAATCCATCACAGGCAAGGGTTACAGACTCAAAGGAATGCCTGACCTGCTACTCCCATCCGAGATTAAAAGAGACCTGAAGACTGATTTTATCGGTCAACAGATACATTACTTTGATGAACTGGACTCCACCAGCGTTAAAGCACGGGAGATTGCTGCGGATAGTCCGGAGGGAACCATTGTGATCGCAGAAAAGCAGGTTGGGGGTAAGGGCAGGATGGGCAAGAAATGGCACTCTCCGCCTGGTGGAATCTACCTCTCAATCATCCTGAAACCAGAGATCCCACCCGATCACGCCCACAGACTGACGCTCGTTTCCGGAGTCGCTGTTGCCGAAGTCCTGAAGGAACTGGGAGTTGCAGCCGAGATAAAATGGCCCAACGACATACTCATAAACGAGAAGAAAGTCTGCGGCACCTTAACTGAGATCGATGCGGAGATGGATGCTGTTAACTATGTGATCGTAGGAATCGGGATCGATGCCAACATCGAACTTGAGATGCTCCCGTCGATTGCCATGCTGCAGGTAACATCTCTTCTGGAAGAGACCGGAGGCGTTGTTGACAGGGTCGCAATCACGCAGAGGTTTCTGGAGCGCTTCGAACAGTACTACGCAACCTTCATGGATGCTGGTTTTTCACAGATTCTCAGGCGCTGGAGGGAGTATTCGTCCACAATCGGGAGAAGAGTGAAGATCGTAACGAAATACAGGACGATCGTTGGCGAAGCTGTTGGAATCAACCACGATGGTGCCTTAATCGTTGAACTGGATGACGGAAGCGTCGAAAAAGAGATTACCGGCACGTGTTTTCATATATGATGCTGTGGTATCTGCTTCAAAAAGTATGGTAAAACCCATCTTCAGTCTTTCTGAAAGATGTACATAAAAACCTCAATCTGTGTAAATCAGCGTTAATCTGTGGCTAAAAGCTTTTGTCAGCCACAGATTAACACGGATTTAAGGCAACATCTGTGTAAATTTATGGAAT
>DAOVGE010000216.1 GCA_030672605.1 Methanosarcinales archaeon | reverse complement strand
CGACCACGACATCTACATGATCGATCTCCTGAGCGACCGGCTGATCGTCTTTGATGGGGTACCTGCCGTGCACGGCGAGGTCTTTGGTCCGTTCGGCTTGCGTGAGGGCATGAATCGGTTCCTGAAGAATCTTGAGATCACCTTCAGGCGTGACGAGGATACAAAGAGACCGAGGATCAATAAACCGGACTCCCGGCTGGATCGGGAGCAGAAGGCAAGCGGGGAGTACTACTACGTGGCGGCGGCGTGACGCTCAGCATATAGCAATTGTATCAGTGGAACGAGTCGATGTGCTGGTTCGCTGGAACTTCCGTCACATTGTGAATCTTGATCGTATCCATGCTTTCAATTCGGTCAATTTAAAGTTAGGCTATATTGTATTGGAAATTAGAAGCCCAAGGGAGGTTATTCATGAAAAGAAATTTGATGCTGTGGAATTTCAGCGAAAAATTCGTAAAGAATTGGGTGAAGAGTATTTATCCGATCGCGAAGGATTTCTTTGTGAACTCGAAGAAAAATATGGCAATTTGCAAAAACAGAAGATCGGTACACACGTCGGATAACGAGGTGTATATGGCTTCGTTGTAAACTCCACCACAGCATCCTGATTGTGCGGCTCAAATAGCGAATCGACACAAGATTCACGAGCGAGTTATGCAAGCAATGAATCAGTTTGCAGCAGAAGAATGGCTTGGTTTGCTGGTTGTGATGCGGGATGTGGTGCAGAGTTCTGTGGCAGACTGATGGGGGGAAGTGGTCAGACAGAGGGGGCGCAATGTCAAAATCTGAAGCGTCTGCGGCATTGCAGGGGTAACGTTCTTGTTCTGGCATCGAGCAGCGTGACAACACCAATTCGGCACATGCAATAGACCTGTTGCGAAATAACTTAGAAAAGCCCGGAGAACGGATATCCGTGAAAAGGAGCGATATGCACGGAGTAATAGACGCCATATAAGGCAGCATTTCATAGGATTTTATATCGCAACAAGTCTAATACTGTCTCGTTTGACAGCAGAGACGTCCGCGTCGCCCATAAAGCAGCGAAGAACCTTTAATCCGACAGAACTCGGCTGGGACTGCCACGAGTTGCAACTAGCATCATCGCACCCTCACTTCACAACCTCGCTCGCATTCGTGATCACCGGGTCCGCACCAAGCACCTCGAGCCTTGTTGCAATCTCGTTTGCGCCATGATGCCCGCCAGTGACTGCGATTGCATGCCTGAGCGCACAGTCAACGACAACGACAGCAGGATCGGTCCATTTGCTCCGCAGAAACGGCGCAATCATCCTGACCGCAATCCCGCAGGACATGATCGCGATGATCGCATCATACCCCGAATCCTGAGAAAAGGCTTGGGAAAACGCAGAATCCGAGTACCAGATCACATCTCCGCCGACGAAACCCGCGACACGCTCCGCAACCGCCCGATTTCGCTCAAAGGATATCACTGCGATCCGTATAGGTGTGACCTCCTGAAACTCTTCGGATGCACAACATCGCCGATCAGAATCATGGCTGATCGCTCTATGCCAGCCGCTCTTACCTTCTCTGCGATGTCTGCGACCGTGCCACGGATTATCTGCTCGTCCTGCCACGATGCACGGTATACAACTGCAACCGGCGTCTCCCTTGGATATGAAACTTTTTCCATGATCTCATCGATCTTGCTTGTGCCCAGGAATATCGCCATCGTTGCGCCGTGTTTTGAGAGCTCTCGTATCGAGTCGGATTCGAGCGTTTCGCCAGCCGGGCGGGTTATGATCAAAGTCTCTGTGACTCCCGAGAGCGTGAGTTGTGTTTTGAGTGCGGCTGATGCGGCAAAGATCGATGACACCCCCGGGATGATCTCAACACCGATATCATGACTCTTCAGCGCTGCGATCTGCTCGCATATCGCGCCGTAGAGTGATGGGTCCCCCGTGTGCAGCCGAACGACATGTTTTCCGCTGCCAACTGCGCCCACCATGAGATCGGTCAGTTCATCAAGGCTGAGCCCGTAACTGTTGATGGCTTCCCCGCGGCTGTACGCCGCAATAGCGGGATCGACGAGCGAACCGGTGTAGATCACGAGATCGGCACTCTCGAGCAGTTCCTTTCCTCGAAGCGTGATCAGCTTCGGGTCGCCGGGTCCTGCACCCACGAAATAGACTTTTTCTGGCATTATTGCCCCTCCTGGCTCTTCATCTTATTCATCTCATTCAGCCCATTCACACCATTCTTCTCATTCTTCTTGCTCGCATGCAGAATACTGAAATAATCCCCCGTATCCGGGATATCATCGGTTACCCGCTCCGCATCAGAGAAGAGCTTCTCAGCAAAGATAAAATTACTGTAACCTTCCTTGACCAGATCATCTCTGATCCTTTTTGGTCTCCGCGCCTTCAACACGATTTTTGTTGTGACAGGCGAGCCATCGCTGACTATAAACGAGCGGTCGATGCCAGCGCCGGTTCTTGATGCGAACGCAGTGATCGAACTAATTCCGGGGACGGTTTTAATTATAATATCCGGATATTTCTCACGTATCCGCCTCTTCAGGCGGGTGAACGTCGAAAAGAAGTTGGGGTCGCCGATCAGCCCGAATGCGACCAGCTTGTGTCTGGCTTCGGCGGAAACGACATCTGCGTTACTACTGATGGTCGTGTCCAGCGTGGTTTTGTCGTGCGTCATCGGAAAATCTAGAATCTCGGCATCCGTGTATGGCGAAACCAGTTCTAAAGCGAGTTTTCCGGGCACATAGACTATGTCGCTCTCTTTCAGTATTCTCACCGCCTTCAGCGTCAGCAGTTCAGGGTCGCCGGGTCCGAGTCCAAGTCCGATCAGCATCGTTTCTCCCCGTCTTGTTCATTCGTATTCATCGTGTTCGGAAAGTGGAGTGTAATTGTCTTCATAATTATTGACTTGTCTCTGGGTGGTATAAATTTATTGGGATTGTAACAGGGGATGCTGCATAAGATGTTTATACTTGTCATGCGAAGGCATGCAACAAGGATTTGATCCACGTAAAAACCACGGGACGATTATCGGAATGAACAAAAGACCCTCGAAGTGGGCGATTGTCGCATGGGTTCTTGGAATATCGTGTGCTATTGCCCAAACGCTGAACGCGTATCATTTCAGCCACAACAACATTATTGGGGTGCTGATTGGAATTGCGTTGATTGTCGTGTGGATAATCTGGGCGATACTGTTGTGGCATCAGGAAATTGTTGAGCAATGGTTGCGAATACGAGGGGAGAATCATGAGGCGAATTGATCCGGAAACAAACGCACGAGCGGAGTTTGGAAATTTCGAGAGAGCGGAGGGGGCAAGTGCAAGGTGCGACAATGCGATACGATAGAATAACACGTGAGGTGACCCGAAATGAACCATAACCCTGACTCCCACTACAATGTCGCAATCATCGGCGCAGGACCATGCGGTGCAACTGCGGCACGATACGCGGCAGAAGATGCAAGCACGATTCTAATTGATAAGAAAAAGACGATTGGAGCGCCTGTGCAGTGCGCAGGCTTTCTCCCGAAGTACGACGAACTCGAGGAGTTGATGCCGGACGCAGGTCTTCCGGACACCTTCCATTATCCTGCGAGCTGCATCTACACCGAGACAAAGTGCCAGCGGTTCATTGCGGCGACCGGCGACTCCAAAGAGTTCGATGTCGATGCCAATGTGCTCGATCGGAAGCGATTCGATCAGTATCTTGCAGAACGAGCGGTCAGCGCAGGCGCAGATCTTCGCATCGGAACGAGGGTTACCGCAATCGACGGCAACTCAATTGAGATTGCCGGAATGTGGGGCAGCCACACAATCACTGCTGATGTGATCATCGGTGCGGACGGACCCTCCTCGATTGTGGCAAAAGCAGCAGGGCTTCCCGGAGTCGAGGACGATCCGATGGGCGTCGCTCACGCCATAGCTTATGACATGACCGGGGTTGAGATCGACAACGAGGCTATCGAGATGCACTTTGGCAGGAACTTTGTGCCGGGTGGGTACGCATGGATCGTGCCGCACGGGGGGACTTCTGCAAACGTCGGGATGGGCATCAGAAAAGCGATGTGCGAGCCCGGTGTTACGTTTCGGGATTATCTGCATCGTTTCATAGAAGAGCATCCGATTGCAAGCGAGAAATTGAGGGGAGGGAGGGTCACATCAGTTATAGCGGGAATGGTTCCGGTAGGGGGCGCTCCTGCAAGGACGTGCGCAGGAAACGTTATGATCGCGGGTGATGCCGCCGGGCACCTGATTGCGACAAACGGCGGCGGGATCCCGACTGCGATGGTTGCAGGGAAGATTGCAGGCGAGACTGCGGCGGACGTTGTGAACGGAAGCTGCACAGTCGATGCGTACGAGTCGAGATGGCGGAGCGAGATCGGGATGCAGATCACGACATCAGTCTATGTGCGAAAGCTGATGGATGGCATGATGCGGTCAGATTCGATGATGACCGCGGTCATGAATATGGTATCACCTGCGCACATGAAGGCGCTCCAGCGGGGGCAGCTTCCCGATGCTGTGAAGCGGCTGCTTCAGGGGATGCAAAGGCGGATGGGGTGAAATATGGTTTGTCCGGGAAAGAAAATGTGTATAGGATGGGAGGAAGCAAATAATGAAAAATAACGAAACAGAGAAGCTTATCGGGTGCTGCGGGCTATATTGTGGGTTATGTACCAAGTACCAGTCAAAAGCACCAAGCAGGTGTATTGGTTGCAGAGTGGGAGAACAGCACGATTGGTGTAGCATTTACAGATGTTGTGTGAAAAAACATGTGTATGATACCTGCGCTGAGTGTAAGGATGTTTACTACTGTGACATCTTTTTAAGGAGAAAAGTCGCAGAATGGATCCCTGCTACTGATAATTTACATCAGATCAAAGAAGTTGGTTTGGAAAAGTGGTTAGAAGAACAAAGACAGAGGCAAATATTGTTGGAAGGATTGCTCCAGAATTATAATGAAGGACGATCAATGAGTTTTTACTGTAAAGTATGTGCAAGAATGTCGATTGAGTTGATCAACGAGGCAATGAACGAAGCAGATAAGAAACTTTCAAGTGAAAAAGCAGATACACCCGATATGAAATCAAAAGCAAAGATTTTGAAATCGCTGATCAAAGATTTAGCTATAAAGGCTGATGTTAATCTGGATAAAACATGAAAACAATAGAACAGGTTTTTGGATAGTTTCCGGAGGAACAGCAAGCACGATTGAAACCAAGAACCCATAGGGGATATAAGGATGCTGGAAAGCGGGAATGTTTATCCAATGTAAGAAATGATGATGAGTGCAGCTATGAAGGTGGTAAAAATGACAGAGCTCAATTTCAAATGCACAGGATGCAAGAGATATTTCGACTGTGATGTAGGAAAAATTTCGTTTCCGCCGAAGCAAGAACGTCCTCGTTTTGAAAAGAATATAATCTGCCCCGGATGTGGGATTCGAAGCATGGACGAAGTCGAATTGTCCGAACATGGACAAACCCAACTGGGAGCGGTGTATTTCTCATCGCTGTGAGGGGGTGATTTATCTGCGGCATCGCCTGACTGAGAGTATCTGGCTCCATCCCTTCGGCACTTCGCCCAGATCCAGCCTCACGCTAACTTCACAAACACCGAAAACGTTATATGAAATTGCCTGCCTGTAAAAGCTTAAAATGGACTGCCATGAATATCACTGTTGAGCTAAAAGGAAGTTTGAAATGTCCAAATTACCTGTTTTTGCCATAACCGAAACAGAACCCACGCCACTTCTGCGGGATTTTGCCACGTTTACCCGATACTTAAGTACACACCGCATTGTCTTAACCCGTGCTAATGAGTTCCTATCCGGAAGAGACTTATATGAACTGAATCAGGAGATGACTCATCCGCTCCCGGATACTACCCCACGAACCAGCCAGAGTGTGTATCCACTGTTGCATCTGTTTTATCATCTGGTTCTGGCTGGGAAATTGTTCCGGAAAGTTTCCGGACAAGGCAGCAGATTGGTTCTGGAACCGACCGAACGTCTTCAGGCGTATGGGGAATTGCAGCTCACAGAGAGATATTTCTTCCTGCTGGAGACTTTCTGGACAGACACTGACTGGAAAAAACTCCAGGAGGCATGTTTTGGGGGTCCCTCATTGTATAGCGTTCACGATGTTATGGGATATCTGAGTGAACAACAACCAGAGGTAATAATTCATCTA
>DAOVGE010000021.1 GCA_030672605.1 Methanosarcinales archaeon | reverse complement strand
TCGGATCTTTGATTTCTATCTTCTTTCGCCCTCCACCAGGCTTCCGAAGTCGGTTTGACGGTTTTAACTCATCCGGACTCTGAAGCTCATGGAGCCCTTTTCTGATGGTCGTATGGGACATGCCCGTAAGTTTTACAACCTTCGTGATTCCACCCCACCCAAGTTCAAGTGCTTTAGCCGCTGCAAACCGCCGTGCTTGAACTTACGTCCGCTCCGGACAAGGCTTTCAACCATAATGTGGGTTGTGTGTGATCATCCATGCGTATATATACGAGGATTCGCATACTAAACTTTGCTACTTTATTTTTCGGTAACGACTTAGTGGCGTATCTGGGGTGACGTCACCTGACACAGTCGGTAGGTCATCACTCGAGTATGTCAATTGCGCGTTTTTATGGTTGCTATGCTTGAGATGGGACTCACATCCGGACCCAACACTTCCGCGCAACTCACGTCACAATCTCCGCAATCCTCCCCATCGCAACAGCCCTTCGTACCTCCATTGCAAGCCGCCTTCCCGTGCTCATATTCCGCCGCCAGAGCGTATTCCCATACGGATGCCCAACTGACATGTGAACATTCGTGCCGCCACCGATCCTGGGAGCAACGTCATAAATATAAAAATTCAGATCCTTATCCACACATGTCTGCAAGCAGAACGGACCGATGATCCCCGGCGAATAATGCTTCTGCGTTGCTTTCACGTACTTCTCGGCACGTTCAAATGCCCCCTCGAGCAGAGACTCCCGGAGCGTTGCTGAATTGTGCCCGCAGACCGTGTACTCCGGTATCTGCTGCCCCTCAATGAGCGTCATCTGCTGCGGCGCTGGCAGGCGCACATGCCCATCAAGGCTTGTCTCAAACCGCCAGTCAATTCCGAGCAGTTCGATCGGACTCATTGTGTCCTCGATCGGTGAATAGAAGAAATCGAGATTGAATACCGGACCGATCACATATCGCTCGATACGTGCTGCAGAGAGCGCATCTTCTGTGATCACGCCCTGCCTGATCAGCGACTCAGACTTCTCCTGGTACTCTATGTAATCAGACGCCGTGAAAAAGCCGCGTTCGAGTTTCTTTACAGCGTGCGGAAGTTTTACCATGACCAGACAATCAATATCCTCAGGATCGTCGATTCTCTCAGGATATGGCAGTCCAGCCTTCTCTAAAATCCAGTAATAATCTTCTTCGCCGCCCCGCTCTTCGCTTCTGAGCAGATTGCGGCTGCCAAGCATCGGAACCGCAAAATCGTCCTCGATTGCGTCGATCTCGCAGTAGGATGTGAACGATCGGTTCGGAACGAAGAGGATGTTATCATCGCGCAGCTGTTTCTGATTTTCAGGCTGCAAAACCTCGTCAAACCGCTGATAAACCGCATTGTCATCCACAATCCCACGCAGCAGGTTCCCGCTGGAATCTCGCTCCGCTTTGAAATACCTGGTATACGTCTTCTCGCGTCCAGCCTGGCAGACCAGAAACGTCCTGAAACCCTCATCGACCGCACCATCGCACGTATCGAGTGCGGAATGCGAGGCAACGAGCCCGATCGCAATCTTCTCTGTGTCGTAGTCGTTCAGTATGGACGTGATCTCGTTTCTGTCGATCATGATGGGAATTGCGGCACAATGTTATATTTACATTGTCCATGGATGCTACTTCTGTTCTGTCCGCTCAGTCTACTCGGTCTGCCCGGCATGTTCCACCAGCCGTGACCATCGCAGACCAAAGTGCGAGAGATACACGCTCCCAAATACCAGTGTCACCGAATTCTTCACGAAATGATCGAGCAGGGCAACAGCGGTTCCAATTACCGGATCGATGCCGCCGAGACTGAATATCAGGACCAGTGCACCCTCATACGGCCCTATCGCACCCGGAGTGACCGGAAAGATCTTTGTGAGATTTCCAACAGCGATTGCAAGAAATGCGAGCATGATCAGAGAAAACGACGCGACTCCTGCAAATGCGCTCAATATCACAAAACATGTCAGAATGTCGAAGAACCAGACCAGAATCGAGCTTGCAAAGACGATCACAAAGGCGCGTGGTTTCGTGGATACTATCGCAATCTCTCTTATAAAGCGCGTAACAACACCACCGATCTCCGTTCTGAGCTTGATAAAGAGAAAGAGCAACCCGAATACGGCTGCTATGGCGACTCCCGCAATTGCAATGACATCTGTAATCCATCGATCGAGCAGCGCCCCTCGCAGCCCCCACACAGCAAAGCCGCCGATCGTTGTGATCGCAAGAATATCGAAGATCCGTTCAACAGCGAGTGAGGAGAGACCTGTTGCGAGCGGGATATTTTTTATCTTTGTCAGGAGATATGCACGGGTCACATCGCCTATGCGTGCCGGCAGAAAGACGTTTGTGGACTGGCTCACGAAGATACACCTGATCAGAGAGTTCAGATCCTCTCTGTAGCCCATCTGCGCAAGAATCTGCTGATACCGGATGCCGCGCAGGGGCCATGAGATCAGGTAGACCAGTACGGAGAGCGCTATGAGTTCGGGCGACGCTGTACGAATCGCGTTCGCAATGTCACCCGCCCCGACCAGGAATACAAGTAAACACAGTATCAGAATCGCAAAAATCGAGGCTACAATGATCTTACGTCTTGTTATACGCATTTAATCAAAGCTCCCGCCGCAATCGAAGAATCGCCAGACCCATGCCGATAACATCTCTCTTCAGATCGACCTTGGTTGCGCTCCCGGGTCGCCACCTGACTGGAAACTCCGCAACCGAATACCCCAGTCGCTGTGCCCGGACCAGAATCTCGGTATCCCAGAACCAGTGCTCGTCTTCGACCAGATCCAGCAGATCAAAGAGCGCTTCCCGTCTGAACGCCTTAAACCCGCACTGGTGATCGTACAATTTCGATTTCAGCAGCATTCGCACGAGAAAATTAAATCCCCTGCTCGCAAATCCGCGTTTTGCCGAGCGCACGGCATCACTCGCAGGTAACATGCGCGATCCTGTCGCAAGGTCATAACCGTCCCGTATGCGACCGATCAGCCCGGCAAGATGCCGCATATCAGTCGCGAGATCCACATCGATGTAAACAAGAATTGTGCCATGCGCTGCTCCGAACGCACGGTTCAGAGCCTTTCCACGACCCTGGCGCTCGTCGCTGTGCAGATGTCTGACATACGGATGTCTAGCTTCCAACTGCTCAGCGATTCTGCCTGTGCCATCGGTTGAGCCGTCTTCTGCGATGATGATCTCAAAGGACTGCGTTATCTGCTCCAGGGCGCCTGCTGTCTGCCTTACAGCCTCTTCCAGCCTCTCAGCCTCGTTGTACGCAGGGAGTACGAGTGAAACTTCAGTCATTGGATCGGTGTTCCTGATATCTGGCTATTACCCGCGGGGGCATACATTAAAAGGTGTTCGAATGCGTAATCGAGGCACTTCTCATTTGTCTCTGCCGCGCCAATTATTTGTTCAGTTGATGGATCGCATTTTTCTGGTTCTGACGTTTTCTATGGTCGCTAACGGTAGCTCCCTCACGTATGCAAAAAAACGCGGGCACATCTCTCCCAACTTTGCGTCTCTCTCGCCTTTGCGACCTTGCGTTAGATCAGATGAACGCAAAGACGCGATGACGCAAGGGCGCAAAGATTGGAAACCACAGAATCCATCAGAATCAGGCATTTTTTCCGCCTCAGTTCTTTCTATATGTGTTCTGTTAAGACTCAACCAGATGCCACAAACAGGGACATTCTGATAACAGTGGGCACTTTACGGGTTACCAGCACATAGCTGACAAAATTATATAAAATTTATTATTATGTCTTATAAAAAATTAGCCACAGAGAGCACAGAGTTTTCCCGATCGCACATTGCCCACAAATTTCATCTTAAAACCTGTTACATCTCTCTGTGACCCTCTGTGCCCTATGCGGATATCATTTTTCCATTATTTTTTGTAATCCGTCTCTTCCAAACCGCAGAAGCGAACACCGGAGCAACCCAACAACACATACACATGAAAAGTGTTATTTCAGATGAAACCAGAAGAGAGGGCGGTGAATCATTATGGAGTGCAATCCCTTACCCGGGTCAGTCATATTCAACGCATTAAAGGACAAGAATTGTATCGTTATGGCGTGCAACACCAGAATCGTCCCTGGCATCACAAAAGGCATCTTTCGGGCGGCAAAGGACCTTGATTCCGCAGTCATGATCGAACTGGCGAAATCGGAGTCCAATCTGGAGGGTGGATATACCGGGCTCACGCCGGCAGATCTCTCGATGCGCACCTATGCTGCTGCCCGCGAGGTCGGCGTGGACGTCTGGGCGCTGCATGCGGATCACATCGGAGTGAAGAAGGGGACGACAGAAGAGCTTAACTCGGTCAAAGAGCTGATCGCAGCGCAGATTGATGCAGGCTTCACAAGCTTTGCAATCGACGCCTCGCACCTCTTCAATTTCGCTGGCAAGACCGCAGCAGAGGAGCTTGCGCCAAACATCGAGGCGACAATCGAACTCGCGCGGTTCATACGTTCCGAGGTGGGCAACTCCGAGTTCGGCCTCGAGGCAGAGGTCGGCGAGATCGGGAGAACAGACACTTCCGGCATGGTTCTGACAACGCCTGATGAGGCAGTGGCATTCATCAGATCGCTCAACGATTCCGGCGTGTACCCGCAGGTTCTCGCAATCGCAAACGGTAGCACGCACGGAAACATATTCGACGAGCACGGAAACCCGATCGAGCAGGTCACAATTGATATCCCGCGAACAAAAGAGGTTGCAAACGCGCTCCGGGAGAACAATCTGGATGTGCGGATCGCACAGCACGGGATCACAGGAACGCCGCGGCACATGATCTCAGAGCAGTTCCCACACGGCGACATCATCAAGGGGAACGTCGGCACCTTCTGGATGAATCTGGTATGGGACGTTCTTAAGGTGGAAGAGCCTGATCTGTACCAGAAGATATGGGACTGGACCGTTACGAAATATGCGGCAGAAGGGAAGCGGGATGTCGAGGTCTTCGGCAAGAGCAGCAAGTTTGCGGTAAAAGAGTTCTTTTCTGAGATTTATTCGCTGGACGAGGGGACTGTATCGGTAATCGAGGATCGGGCTTGCGAAGAGGCGTCTTCATTCATGAGAGCGTTCAAATCAGAGGGATCTGCCGAGATTGTGCGGGAATTCATGCGTTCGTGAAGCTATGAACTCAGTAATTCTCCTCTCGGCAGGACTGGACTCAACTGTTGCCTTCAAGCACGCATACGACCGCTGCTCGGAAGTCTTCGCGCTCACCTTTGATTACGGGCAGCGGGCAGCGGCAAACGAGATCCGATGTGCAGCGCGGATATGCCGCAATTTCGATGTGGCGCACGAGACAATCGAACTTCCATGGATCAGGGGTTTTGGGGGTGCGCTCACCGATTCCTCAGCACTGCCAGAGCTTGCGGAGCATGAACTGGATAGTGATGCTGCAACAGACTCTGCAAAGCATGTCTGGGTTCCGGCAAGAAATCTCGTCTTTCTCTCGATTGCGGCAGGATATGCAGAGAATATGGGATACAACCACATCACGGTTGGTTTTGATCTGGAGGAGGCGGCAACGTTTCCTGATAACTCCTACGAGTTCGTCGAGCGGTTCTACCGGGTACTTGAGTACGGAACGCTCAACCACCCGACGATTGATGCACCGTTAATCGATCTCGACAAGACCGGGATTGTTCGTCTCGGAGTGGCTCTCGATGCGCCGCTTGCACTCTCGGGGTCGTCCAACAGATCAGGCGATCTTCCGAGCGGGGTGTGCGAGTCGTGTCTGCGGCGTGCAAGGGCGTTTGCAGAGGTTGGGGCGGAGGATCCGGCGCAGCAGGGGGCTACGAGTTGATTCAATGCCAAAATCGGTGACTCTTTCATTTATTCTGCACATTTTTAATATTTTTTGGTGTATGTGTCCAGACCCATATATTCCATTCACAATCGCTCCGGATCGATTTAAAACTCAATTCTATCCAGAATAAATCAAGAATCCTCCTGCGAATGGGCGATACGTTCATCAAAAATTCTAAAACGTGTTCAAATCGAACCTGCTCAATACTATAGGATAGGAACCGCGAGATTGCACAGTCTGCGAAGCAGCGACGCAGCCATCTTCACAAGATTTCTGTGTTAATCTTGTGTAATCTCGTGGTGTTATGTGCGGATATTCACACAATATTGAGTAAGTACTTCGAATTGAATAACAACCCCCCCCTCGCATCCTCTATCCAGTCAGCAATGACCGCGGAAGCGGTGCGGCTTGAGCCGTTCCACTGATCACAACCCTAAATATGCACGGACACGAATCTCTGACACAGCATGGAAA
>DAOVGE010000193.1 GCA_030672605.1 Methanosarcinales archaeon | reverse complement strand
TATCGCTGAATTTGTTAATCCGTATTTATCATCCCAGAGCCCCAATTTTCCAAGTGCTTCGCTTACAGAAACGGTTTCTTCAACATCAAAAGTCCTTTCGCTCTTTGCTTTTCTTAAAAATGATTTGACTCGGTCCCCCGCCACATCTTCCAATGTCGCCCCTTCACATATCTCTGCATCCCATTGCCTCCGATCCATTCTCAAAAACAATCTTCGCAGTTCATCAGGCGGGGTGGTGACGTTTTCTGTTCCGGATCGCATATATGCAACACCATCCAAGAAATAAGGTTTGTGATTTCCCTCTTTTAACACGACTTTGATTAGTTTACCATTGCTAGTCCCACCAATTGTTATTTCCGGTATTGTTTCGGGTTTTATTTTTTGTCTTATTTTACTAGAAATTTTTTTTAACGCGGCATCTGACACATCTTGACCGACCACATCTCCATGATCGCTTATCCCAAAATATATCGTTCCGCCTTTATGGTTTGCAAATGCACAAGCTGCTTTCAGTGCCCTTCCCAATTGCGCAGTGGATTTCTTGAGTTCCACTGTTTCCGATTCCGATGGTATCATTGTATCACTATCATATCTCTTCTCGTAATCTCCATCATTTGCACCCAGTGACGTGAGGACTTCCATAACCGCATAAATCCCCTTATCACCCGTCGTATGTTCTGCAATCGTGACCATCTTTTACTCCGCTACTCGATTTCCGAGATTATAGTAGATCATTAGACATATATTACAGCAATACCCAAACTATTTAATTCATCTGTAGCAAACAAGAAACCCGAGGTGTATATTTATTGGCTGGAAAGAAGAACACACAAAATGAACCCGTGAAGAGGGGAAGGGGACAGAAAAGCAGCAAAAAAGAAATTGCAGAGCCAGAACACCCACTTCCACAACAGACCCACCAACCCGCTGAAACCGAACAACCACTGATCGCACGATTAAAATCGAGCGCCCCTTATGGCGCGCTACTCACAATTATATTTGCAATAGCGCTCTACATCCGTGCCGCACTCCCGTACGACAGTGTATTTCTCGCAGACGGCACGATCCGGTTTGGTGGAAACGACCCGTGGTATCACATGAGAATCGTAGAGTATATACTCCACAATTATCCACATACCCTAACTTATGATGCATTCACACAATTTCCGTACGGACGTCTTCAGCACTATGGTCCGCTCTATGATCAAGCAATTGCGTTCGTATCATTCGTCTTCGGGCTCGGCAATCCCGACATGCACCTCGCAGGTACCGTTGGGGCGTATTTCCCGCCAGTCCTCGGCGCGCTCGTGGTAATCCCGGTCTATTTCATCGGGAAACACCTGCATAACCGCGGCACAGGGCTTCTCGCAGCGCTGATCATTGCAACACTCCCGGGACAGTTCCTATCACGGTCACTGCTCGGATTTGTTGACCACCATGTCGCAGAGACCCTCTTCTCCACCGCAACCATTCTGTTCTTCATGCTCGCGTTCAGAAGCGCACGCAAACAAAATCTCTCATTCAGCGACCTGGGCAGGAACTGGCGCGCAGTCAAGTATCCGCTCATCTACACCATACTGGCCGGTCTTGCGTACGCAGCATATCAGCTCTGCTGGACTGGCGCGATAATGTTTGGTCTGATCATCATGCTTTCTGCAATCATGATTTACATCGCCGAACACATCCGCGGCAACTCAACGGAGTACATGACAGTGATTGGGGTGATCGCATTCGGACTGGAGGCGCTTTTGATACTACCGTGGATACATCCTGAAGCGGGATTCTCAGGCAATTATTCGTTGTTGCATGTGACCACATCCGTTGTGGCGATCATCGCATTTGCGGTGATGTATATCATATCAAAGGAGATGAACCGCAGGGATCTGAACCCGTATTACTACCCCGCAGTTCTGATAGTGGGTGCGGCAATTGGTTTTCTTTTACTGAGCATCGTCGCGCCGCCGTTGACAAACCAGCTCGAAAGTTCCATCACCACAATCTTCACAATACGCGAGGGCGGTGCTGCGACTGTTGCGGAGATCTCCTCAATGCTCTATGATCGCAACGACAATTTCAACATCGGCAGAAACAGCAGGGTCTACGGCAACTTTGGAAGCTGCTTCTACATTTCATTATTCGGAATACTACTGCTGAGCTACTACGTGCTGCGCAGATGGATGCCAGAAGACATTCTCGCACTGGTCTGGACGCTGGTCATGCTCCTTGCGATATACGGGCAGAACCGGTTCGGCTACTACTATTCAGTGAACGTCGCGCTCATGAGCGCATATTTTGCAACAAGGACAATCGAATTCGCTGGTTTCGAAGGCGCACGCACCACAATCGATAACCTCCCGCAATATCTGGCAAAGAACGCGAGATACATCGTGCTCGCAGTAATCTTCGTTGCAATCCTCGTGTACCCAATCGGTCCAGCCTCACAAGCACTCAATCAGGCACGACACTCAGGCGGACCAAATACACCATGGTACGATTCACTCGAATGGATGCAGTACAACACGCCCGACCCCGGACTCTCATACTACGGACCCTACGAGCGCCCCCCACCCGGCGAACCATACCCGTATCCCGACACAGCGTATGGCGTAATGTCGTGGTGGGACTACGGATTCTGGATCGAGAATATCGCACGGCGCATCCCGAACGCCAACCCATTCCAGGGTGGAATCGGTGGCAGGGAGGCGCAGGCACCAGGCGCGTCCACATTCTTCACAGCGCAGACCGAAGATGAGGTGAACGAGATCGCAGACACGCTCGGCGTCCGGTACGTGGTCAGCGACGTCGAGATGGCTACAGGCAAGTTCTATGCAATAACTGCCTGGGATGGCGATACATCGGGGTACTGGCAGACAGTGTCGACGTCAGGCGGACCTCAGAACTTCCCGAGCATGAAGTACTACAATTCAATAGAGGGAAAACTCCACATCTTCGACGGAATAAGTCTCTCACGCTATCGACTGGTGCACGAATCGGTGGCAGGGAATACCGCAGAACATGGTTACAGGCAGATATACAACCTGTACACCCAGATGGATCCTGACTTCTATGACAACTACCCAGACCTCCCGAGAAGTGTCGTTGAAATGAATACCGGCTACGTCAAGATATTCGAGTACGTCAAGGGCGCGCAGATCACGGCAACCGCGCCGCCGAACAGCACAGCAACACTCTCCATACCGATTCGCACGAATCAGGGGCGAACATTCGAATACACCCAGACAGCAACAGCAACTCCCGATGGCACAGTCACGTTCATCGTGCCATATTCAACGGACGGGGCAATTGAGGGCGGGACTCAGTTCGACACCATGCCGTCTGACATGTACACCGTGACAATTGCAGGAACCTCGCATCAGGTCTCTGTTGCCGAGAGAGACGTGCTGGACGGGGGCACGGTATCAGTCCAGTGACCTCTGTCATGAAGGCACTGTCTGAAAATCAATGATGTACACATCACCGCACAGAACGCGGAGGGCGCAGAGTTTCGTGACCGTGTCCAACCCTCTGCGTGGCTCTGCGCACTCTGCGATAGAATCGAAGGGTATGGCGATTTCACTGGGAAAAATCGACAGTGCCAGTCCCGAGTAACGCACCAACAACTACAATGAAGATACCACTGGCTTACGGAAACGGCAGCGTCTCTGTCGATGTAGCTGACAGAAACCTCGCAGGCATCCTCGAACCAAACGAACTCCCTGCAGTCGATAATTGGGAGCTTGCAATTGAAGATGCACTGAAAGACCCGATCGGAAGCAAGTTATCAGATTTGTCAGATGTCGTACAACCCGGGGATCGTGTTGTTGTCATCGCAAACGATATCACCAGGATCACTCCGACAGACAAGCTGCTGCCACCGCTGATCTCGCACTTAAACGAGATTGCAATTCCCAATTCCAATATCACAATCGTATTTGCGACCGGATCGCATAGAAAGCACACAGAGGAGGAGAAGAGGCGACTTGTCGGTGATGAGATATACGATCACATAACATGCATCGACCACGACCCTGATTGTTGCAGGCGTGTAGGGGTCACGAGCAGGGGAACCCCAATTGAGATATTTGCACCGGTTCTTGATGCGGACTCTGTGATATGTACCGGCAGTATCGAGTTTCATTACTACGCGGGGTACTCGGGTGGGCTCAAGTCGCTCCTTCCGGGGGTGTCGTCGCTTGCGAGCATGCGGAAGAACCATGCGCTCATGACCCAGCCCAATGCCGTCTCAGGCAGTGCCGATAGCCCGGTGCGCCAGGATCTCGAGGAAGGAACTTCAGGTTTATCGAGATTTATACTGAACGCTGTTCTGAACAGCAAGAAGGAGATCGTTGCGGTGGTCGCAGGCGATCCCATAGAAGCGCACCGTGCAGGGGCTCTCTATGCAGACCGGATGTACCGGATCCGTGCAGAGCCTGCCGAGATTGTGATTGCGTCCCCGGGCGGGATGCCAAAAGACATAAACCTATACCAGTCCCAGAAAGCGCTCGAGAATGCAAAGAACATCGCAAAAGACGGGGGGGCGATCATTCTCGTCGCCGAATGCCTGGAAGGTCTTGGAAACGACGTGTATGAGCGATGGCTCGATATCCCGCGTGAGGAACTGCTGCCTCGCTTGAAGGATGGTTTTGAGCTTGGCGGTCACAAAGCAGTGCTGACATCCATTCTTGCCGAACGAGTCGATCTATATCTCGTATCTGCGATCTCTGATGAGCTTGCGAAAAAAGCGTATTTCACACCAGCAGAGAGTGTGCAGGGCGCTCTCAATTCCGCGATCGCGAAGCGTGGCGATTCTGCGCGGGTTCTTCTGATGCCGCACGGCGGGATGACGCTGCCGACGCCGTCTGACACGACCGGCGGCGACTGACGCATGGCGGGGGGTTCATGGTGGGTATGTGTTTGGCTGAGGTGGAAAAAAACCACGAGCTTAACACAAGAAGAGGGTAATCTTTCTCGTGGAAATCTGTGCAATCTTGGGGTTAGCTAAACATGACACGGTCTGAAATCAAGTGATTTATCACCGCGGTGGGCGTAGAGTTTCGATACAGTTTTCAACCCTCTACGTGACTCTGCGCACTCTGCGGTAGAATCTAAGGGCATGGCGATTGCACCGGAAGCATCCATGAACCTCCAAGTCCCCCATAATCATGAAAATGTGCTGATTCTGATGGATTCTGTGGTTTCCAACCTTTCCAACCTTTGCGCCCTCGCGTCTTTGCGTTTCTCTGATTTAACGCAAAGTCGCAGAGACGCAAAGACGAAGGAGTGGCGCCCGCGATTGCTGCAACACGAGGGCGGGCTACTGCTATCGACCACAGAAAACGGCAGAA
>DAOVGE010000187.1 GCA_030672605.1 Methanosarcinales archaeon | reverse complement strand
CATCGCAGACGATATCACGGCGCTTGATGACGAGAGTGTGACCGTGCCGGTCACAATTCTTGATGCAACAGGAGTCGCAGGCGTTGGCATGAAACTCACCTTTGATTACAATGTCGTCAACGTGACCTCCGCCACAGAGGGCGACTTCACAGGATACTTCGGATTTAACGGCAGGAGTGCTGCGGATGGCTGGGTGACGATCAACACATTCGCCACAGCAACTGACCTCACCGGCGATCTCACGGTTGCGTACGTGACACTCGTTGCTGTGGGTGAAGCCGGAGCTACAAGCCCGCTGAATCTGGAAATTTTGGAGATGGCAGACCAGGATGGCGGCGCTGTCTCGGGAACTGTTAGTGACGGGTCATTCACGATAAGCGTGGATACCAGCCCACCCATCGTCACAAACCCCTCCGCAAGCCAGTTAATCCCGGACGACACTGACGGTGTGCCACTATGGGGCGAGACTGCTGTTCTGAATGTCACGGTGACCGACGGGGGCGGTCTTCTCGGCGTAACGATTGACCTATCCGCGATCGGGGGCTCACCTGTGCAGCCAATGACACATATAGGGAGTAACATCTGGTCCACAACAACGAACGCATCTGCCGGAACACCTCCTCAGACGTATGACCTCATGGTGAGCGCAACCGACATCCCGGGTTACACCAACATGTCTGAGTGCGTGCAACTAATTGTAGTGCGGAACGGCGATACCAACGGCAACGGTCTGGTGGATGTTTCTGATGTGCTGCTTCTGGCGAACTATGCATCCCATCCCGGTCTATACACCATCAGTAGCGAATTTGTTGCCGATGTCACTGGCGATGGTGCAGTGGGCATCGTAGATGCGCTGCTGCTGCTAAACCATGTCGTAAATTCGGGTCGGTACGTACTTCGGTAGATGCCAGGAGCGCGTGATTGGCACGGCGTGCCTGCTCAGAGGGGCGGAGCATGCTTCAAGATTGTTCCTCAATCGCAGACGCGATGAGCGGCTCCGAAAAGAAAAGCAGAACGTGCACCGCCCGCCCGATCAGACGCAGGTGTCTTGAATAACTTGTACAGTGCCGATATCAAACTCTTCGATCACGAAATTAAGATGTGATTCTGACTTTCAGAACACGTGAACAGATGTCTCGAAAAAATTGTCTATTTCATGTCTTTGAACGCTCTGGCAATCCGTTCTGGCAGTGCTTCGAGCGTTTCATTCATCCGTTCAAAGTTTTTATCCATCCGCTCAAATCCCTCATGCATCTCAGTGCCCATCCGCTCAAATCCCTCATGCATCGCCTTTCCAAGACCATCCATCTTCTCTCCAAGACCCATGACGTTTTTATTAATCGATATCACCACAGGTATTGCGGTGTTCCACTGATTCAGGTTGAGTGCTAACGCAGCATCTCTCCGATCCGCAACATGAACCCCACCAAATTCAGCCTCGCTGAGCCCCGGATTCCTTGCAGCGGGTGGCATTTTTGCTTTGAGATACTCATAAAAATCTTCGATATCTTCTCTTTCACCCTCCACCACCACCTCGACCCTGCCATCGAGTAGATTCTTCGGCGCACCATTGAGATTGAAATTGAAGATCTGTTCAAGAATGAATGGACGATACCCGACGCCCTGCACACCATTCTTAATGTAGAATCGTGCAATTACCATAATTGTTACTTGGCATCCGCTTAGTTAAATGTTTGCCCAGCAGGCTCGAGGCATCTTGTTCATCTTCCGTTAACCTTCGATTACCTTCAGGCGCATGCAGCGCAAATCTCAGATAGGAATGCCCTGCACCGGATATATGCCATTACCCCATCTACAGGAACGGCACACTCCTGGCGAGCACCGTGAATGTAATACTGCAATGTCGCAGGACTCTTGCCAGACACAACCTATGTATTCGATGTTCCGCCACGAGCGAGAGTGTGGCATCACAGGCGTTAACGCCACCCTGACTGTGCGAACACTGATCGGAGCAAGCCCCGACAACACAAACACACTCCACATCCCCTGCGATATCACAGCATCCTATGGGAACCGTGTGACCGTACCGATCGCGCTCCGCGGCGCAACAGGAGTCGCATGCACCGGCGTGAAACTCACTTACGACGCCAGTGTGGTTGCCGTGACCGGTGCCACA
>DAOVGE010000015.1 GCA_030672605.1 Methanosarcinales archaeon | reverse complement strand
GTTTTCTGTGGTCGATAGCAGTAGCCTGCCCTCGTGTTGCAGCAATCGCGGGCGCCACTCCTTCGTCTTTCTCGTCTCTGCGACTTTCTCGTTAAATCAGAGAAACGCAAAGACGCGAGGGCGCAAGGGCGCAAAGGTTGGCAAGGTTGGAAACCACAGAATCTATCAGAATCAGGAAATTTCGCGTCAGCAAACAAGCATCTCAAAGCCCCGCGCAGCACAAACATTTATATGCCCAAACCGTCATAGTGTAATGTGGTGGGAGAGGGGCAGACGCTAAAACTATTTTATATCTCCCACCACTCCAATTCTAACGATTGGGTGGAGACACCCCACACGCGAAAGCCCCCCACAACCGCGAGTCTATGATTTAGTGATGCCTGTGCTCCCTGCATGCGTTCTCGTCAGTCGCCTCCATGAGCGATCCCTGCTTCCACGCCTCGATCGCATCACGCACTGTGCCCTGCGCGCCAACGAAGACGTCGATTCCGAACTGCTCAAACATCGTGACCGCTTTCGGTCCAAGCCCGCCACAGAGCATGATGTGCGTACCTGTCTTTGATATTATGTCCGGGGGCAGTCCCGCGCCGCCTCTGTGCTCGCTGGTATTCTGAAATACTTCCACGTCGTCGGTATCAGTATCTACTACGGTGTACGTCGGAACTCTGCCGAAATGCTGCCCGACGGAATCCTCGATTCCGCCGTCTCCTTCTGTTGGGATACATACCTTCATCTCTTGTTCTCTCCTGTTTGTAACGTGTTTACGTATGTCTGTCTGATGATCTTCCTTGTGATCAGTTCATATTAATTTATGCACGCTGGTAATACAGATCCACCACCTCGACGATGTTCATAACATCACACCTCATATCATTCCTCGCAAGCCCGTGCCTGAACTGAAGTTCGCAGCTCGGACAGGTGGTGACGACCACATCCGGATCGATTCTGCGAATCTCCTCAATCTTCCGGTCGAATATTCTATCAGAGCTACCCGAATGCAGGAAACTGTACGCTCCCGCCCCGCCGCAGCATCCATCAGAAAGCTCAGCAAACTCAGATACGATCCGCCCCAGTACCCGGGAACTGTCCTTAACCCCGGCAGCAGCAAGATGGCATGGATTGTGGTATACTACACGAATATCCAGTTTTTCTTTTGAAAAGACCGCCTCGTCCACAAACTTTGCCAGAAACTCTCCGATATCGTATGTGATCGCGGATACCCTCGCTGCGGCATCGCGAACTTCCTCATCCTCCTCTGCAAGCAGCCCCCCGAATCGCTTGAGCATCATCGTGCAGGATGCACATGCCGTGACGATTGCGTCGTAGCTCTGATCTGCGGATGTGGATGCAGATGCGAATGCTGTGACAACTTTTCGTGCAGTATCCTTTGCCAGATCGTAAAGCCCCTCCTCGATCATCGGGAGTCCGCAGCAGTTATGCTCCAAAACATTGACATTAAACCCGCTCTTCTTCAGCACCCGAATCATCGAATCGAGGACGCCATCATCAAGTATCGCAGACGCACAGCCCATAAAGACTGCAACGTTCATCGCATCCGGATCCTGCACGTAATCCTCAAATACCGGTAGTTTCTTCCTCATTTTCGGAAGATCCCTTCTCAGAACCGCCCCCGCAGCAGGACGTGCGATTCTTCCGAAGAACCGCGAATACCTGCCGAATCGATTGAAATCGGATGCCCATATACCCATCGCCTTCCTGATATACACGGGCGGGGTCTTCTGTGAAAATAACACATCTCCAACACTTGCGTGGCTCGGGCATCTGGTTGCACACCTGAGGCAGCCGAGGCACATTCCGAGCAGCTCTCCTGCGCGGCGCGACTCTGCTGCCGTCGGGTTTTTAAGCTTCCTGAACCTTGCGAGTTGCAGAAAAGACCTCGAACCCGTTTCGCCCCCCATCGTGATTGATATCGGGCAGACTGATTTGCAGTACCCGCAATTGACGCATGGTTTTTCGAACTGGTTTATATATTCTGTCGGATATTTTATATCGTCTGTTATCTTCCGATCGCCGAACATAACATCAGGGTTCAGGACGCAATCCGGGTCGAATAGCTCCTTGATCTGGAGCATGTAGCCATATATCCTCTCGCCCCACTCCTTTTCAAGAAACATCGTCCTGAGACGCCCCATTCCATGCTCGCCGGTCATGGTACCGTTGTACTTGAATACAACATCGTAGACGCGGTTCACCAGTTCCGGGAGTAGATCGATGTTCTTCGGGTCGTTCAAGTTCAGCATCGGTCGGATATGCAGATTCCCAGACCCTGCGTGCCCGTAGATCGCAGAGACTATATCATATTCGTCGAATATCTCGTGCAGGTCACTAATCAGCGGCGCAAGATCGGATACGGCAACAGCAACGTCATCTATGAACGCATCAGGCTTCGTATCGGAGTCGTAGTTTGTCAGAATCGGAACAAGTGCTTTTCTGACCGCCCATACCCGCTCCTGCGCTTCCAGGTCTGCTGATTCGGAAGCAACCTCGCCGAAGATATCATACCGCGCACCAATCAGTTCTTCAAGGTCGCGAATCTTTGATTCCAGCTGATCCCCTTCAAATTCAACAAAGAGCGCACTCGCACCCTCCGGAACTCCCATATCCGGATATTCCGACGCGACGATCGCAAGGGATGTCGAGTCCATCATCTCGATCTTGACAGGACCGAGTTCTCTGATGTGTTGCACAGCATCACCGGCGTCGTATAGATTTTTGAAATATATCGCGCTGATGGACCTCCCTGATGTGATCGGGAGAACTTTCAGCCGTATCTTCGTGAATATGCCGAGTGTTCCGACGCTGCCCGACATCAGATGCGTAATCACATCTCCGATTTCCTCGTAATCGAAGATCGCCCTGATATTGTATCCGCTCGCAGTCTTTACGCCCCGTTTCGACTCAAGACGTGCGATTGTATCGGAATCGGCGAGTATTCTCTCTTTGAGCCCAAGCAAACCCTTTGATATCCGATCAGGGATGGTTTTTGCAAGAGTGGTGTCGATGATCTCGCCATCAGCGGTCACAAACTCGACACCAGCCACATAATCGTCAATTGTTCCGTATTTCACGGATCTTGCGCCGCTAGCCTTCGTTCCGAGGTTACCACCGATCATGCAGATCTCAGAACTCGATGGGTCTGGCGGGAGAAACAGCCCCTTCTCGCCTAAATATGCCTGAATATCGTTGAATACGACTCCTGGCTCAACATCCACAAAGAAATCCTGATCCCCCACCCCACCCTGCACGATTCCGAGGATTTTGTTCATATTCTTCGAGAGATCGAGGATAATCCCTGTGCCAAGCGAGCTTCCAGCGAGATTGGTCCCTGCAGCACGGGCTGTCACCGGAATTCCGAGCACTCCCGCCACCTTAACAGCGATTCTCACATCGTGCGCATCGAGAGGGCAGACGACTGCAGAGGGCACGATCCGGTAGATGCTCGCATCGGTTGAATAGCAGTATAACGTAGGGGTATCGGTGTATACCTCGCCTCTGACGTTCCGGAGTGCTTTTTCAATTCGGTTCATATCAGATCCTCCTGCTTACTATCCTGTGTGCATAATAAATAGATGCCCGGCTTATTCTGCAAAAAATTTAACAAAAGATGTTGTGGTAGGATCGATCCCACACAAGCGGTAAAAGCCACCGGATTGTATTCTCTACCGATGTCATTTATGTCAGTCGCAGTGTTGTGCATCCAACTGACCATTACAAAATTTAACAAAAGAATAGTATTTCCGATCCTGCGCCTGCTATAGACAACGAGAGGTTGTCGCATAAGTATCATACTTTACTGACAACTTATAATCATTTTGACGCTCGACGCTCAGATCTCAGACCCCTGCATCGTACCGTAACATCGCAGCCACCCCACCAAACGCCCGCATCAACTGGTCACCCTCCTCAAACTCAGTGGATATGAACTCAACACTAGTCCCCATCTGATCGCAGACCTCTGTCAGCTCATCAACAACGTCCACAACATCCGTAACCTTCAGGTCGGAGTTACATGACGGACAGCGTTCTTCGATGGAATCCGGAACGCTTTCTAGAGTCTCTTTTCGAGTGTAATCGCAGTTCTGGCACGCAATTGTCACACGCACCTGCCGCAGGTCTTCAGATATCAACAGAACACCGACAGCACCCAGCTCGAGGTTTTCACGCACCTGCTGATCCCCGTAGGCGACAAGTCCCTTCTCGCTCACCAGTTCCCGCATAAACCGCTGCATGATCTTTTTCTGCTTGGTGACCTCCAGGTCCTGCAGCGCATCGTCTGCAGCATCAACCAGTTCGTAGAGCCCCGATTCGTCGGTATACGCGGTATCAAATAATCCTGTGATTTTTTTCTGTAGTTCGTGGTGTAAGAACTCGCCGTCGAAGAATTCTTCCTTTGTCGGGGACGGTCCCCCGATAAGCACGCCCTCAAGGTCTTTGTGGTCAATTGTCAGGAATATTTCGCTCGCACTATTGCCTATTTTCTTATAAAAGTCGTGAATCGCAATGAGGCGCAGTTGTTGGAATCTGTGTGCGCTCTGACCGCCCTTCCGCTGCTTTCCAGGAACTGTGGAGGTCAGATGCTTGCGTGACTCTATGGTTTTGCCGCGCAAAAGCCCGATTGTCGCCTCTCTTCGATCGATTGCGATGAGTCCGAACGTCCTCTTCTCAACAAGCATCTCCTCGAGAGGATCCAGATAAAATGACGAGTCGCAGTGGTATTTGTAGGATGTGATCGGCTCGTGTGGCTCGATTATCATCGTATCCAGCGTTGTCCGATGCCCGTCAAGTTCAAGCGTACCGCAGAATATAACGAACCCATTTTCCGGTGGTCTCGGATAATACTTGAGGCGTGCAAGCACCGATTCAAGCGCGCTCTGCACATTCGTGCGTGTGGACTTTGATTTGATGTTTGCAGCCTGCCCGTGCTCTGCTCTGAGCTGTGCAACCACATCAGAAATCTGTTTGTCCGGGGGGATGTAGAGCGAGATCAGTTCTGTACCCTTTCCTGTCTTGCTTCTCATCTCCTCGAGATGTCGCTTGAATTCGTATCGTTTGTGCGCCTGTGATATTGCCATGCAATCCCCTGCGAATCAGAGAGAGAGATATGAATTCACATTCCGATAATCGAACTCTTCCTCTGCGAGGGTGTTTTTTATGAAATTGAAGAGTTTTACCCGGATTCCATAATCGAGGTTCGGGTACCAGACCGGACTTGCCACAACCAGCCCACGAAACGCATAAAATGGCTGGATGACCTTCAAAAGATCCCAATCCTCTGTTTTTGTCAGATAATGATCCATGAACCGGTCGTAGACTTTCTTGAAGTCGCCTTCCAGTCCACCGTGCTTCTGAAGCGAGTAGAAGATGTAGTTCATCGCCATGCTCGAGACATCGTCTGCAGCCTCGCCCCATTCTCCGCGGCTCCGGTCGAGTACGCTAAAATCGGTGCCCTCCCGAAACATCACATTCCATGGGTGAAAATCTCCGTGGACCATGCACAGCCGATCTGTTCGGATTTTGAGCTTCCACCTCCAGTCAATACACGTTTTCTCGATTGCAAGGAGTTCTTCGTCCGTTATGAAATCGAGCCCGGTTGGGTAGCTGTCCATCAGCCCCATGATGCACTCTCCGTGTCCGACCGTGTCCCTGATCCGCCGCACATAGAGTTCCTGATTATCGGACTTGCGAGCGTGGATGTCTGCTAAATAATCGGATAATGCGCGTGCACGCTCCTCGTCCAGCTCTGTTGCACATTCTGCGCTGATCCGCTCAAGATCCATGAAATATTCGACGCCCGCAACCTCCTCCATCAGAACAAAGTACTCTGTGGCGTCGCCTGCCGACTCGAGCCTGCCATCAGCCGTGAAATAGCCGGCGTCGATAGATTTTACGTGTTTCGGCAGGTCATTGAACGTGGAATGCTGCCAGATCAGAATCTGCGCCCGATCAGAGAAATGATCATGCCCGAAACCGCCTTCTGTCCGCATGGATGAGAGGACTGCGGTCTTCTCCTCGCCGTCTGCAAGGAACCGGAGCAGAAGCGGATTTCCGTATCCGAACTCCTTCAAACCGTCCTCAGTCTCGCCGAGCTTTCCGACGCCGGTTACGGTGATCTCCTTTTGGTAGACCTGCTTCAGATAGTTGGCTATGTCCGCTTGTTTCATCTCCCACTCCCGGGTTTCTCACGCATCCAGCTTCGCAACTGCGCTCTCTGTCCAGATCGTGAGCCTGCCTGCATGCGTGCCCGGTGCGAGCATTTCGGCGTTCAACCGGTCGTATGTCGCCACATCCACGCCAGAAATGTTGCGTGCAGCTTTTTCGATTCCGTTGTGCCCGGAGGTAACGATCAGGACGCTCTTTGGCTTCTTGTACTTCCTGCCCCGGAGTTTTCCTCGTCCGGCTCTGATCTTTCTGCCGTTCTTGGCACGCAACACATCATCCCAGACGTCAATTGACTGTAGAACGTCGCAGACGTCCTTTGTCTTGGTCAAACTCTCGAACGTGTCCTCGAGAATGATCGGGACCTCCGCCTCGAATCTGTGCCCTCTGGCACGAATTATATCCGGATTGGCTGTTGCAGCGATCGCTGACCTGATTGCAAGCCTTCTCTCCTTTTTGTTGACCTTCTCGCTCCAGTCCTTCTCGACTTTTGGTGGATGCGCTTTTCTGCCACCCTTTGCCTGCGGAACTCGTGCGGCATGACTCGAATTAACCAGTCTTGGGATCTGTGCCAGCCCCCTACCCGATCCAAGCGATCGTGCCGATGTCCTCATGCCAGCATAGCGGGTTACACCGTACGGCTGTCTTCTGTTCGCCTGTGCGGCAAGAACCGCTTTTTTGATTAAGTCCGGGCGGTACGTTTCAGAGAAGACTGCTGGAAGCTCGATTTCACGTACCGGGCTTCCGGATAAACTCAAAACATTGCTTTTCACTTCAATCACCCTTGTTGCGACTTTCTGCTGATACGAGCAATCGTCGGAACGCCCATCGGCTCTTTGCCACGTATGGGGTGCCGCATCCGAATCAATCTCTTTGAGGGTCCGGGGATGCTCCCGCGAACCATCAGATAGTTATCCCCAACGACGCCATAGTTCACAAACCCGCCATTGGGTGTCACCTCACTTCCATCGGTTCCGATCTTCAGGATCCGCTTGTTGCACTCGGTTCGCTGTTGGTATCCGGTCTGCCCCATCAGCGGAACAGTTCTGCGCACATACGACGGGGTCCATGGACCAAGGTTTCCTATGTGTCGTCGCTTTCCGGTGCGGCTGTGCTTGCCCTTCTGCAGCGCAACGCCCCACCGCTTCACAGGTCCCTGCGTTCCCTTCCCTGTTGTTATCGCGACAACATCGATGAACGCTCCTTCGCTGAAGATGTCGGTTGCCTGATACTCGGTTCCAAGAATTGATTTCGCATACTCGAACTGAGCAGCGATGTTGCCACCCGTAATCAGTGTTTCCATGACGTCTGGCTTCTTCTTTGGCGTCCCTGTGACCTGATCCGGCATGGTTCTGGCGACTATCCTGATCTCGTCCACCGTGCCTGCCTCCAGCGCGCGCTCGATTGTGGCAATGCCGTCAGCGCTCGTGTCATCCCACGCTTCCGAGATTGTTTTCATTCCATAATATTCGTTATCGGCATAAGCGCGTATCGCAACAACGCGCATCGGCGGAGTCTCGATGATTGTTACAGGCACTGCAATCTCCATGCCGGATGTGATGCTATTCGGACGATCGTCAATCATCAGCACATGCGTCATTCCTGCCTTGTATCCGGCAAAATCCTGTATTTTTGGATCTGTTCCGTCATCCGCTCGCCACGATTTGATTCGAGCGACCAGTTTTTTCGCTCTTACTTTTGGAGTGAATGCAAGTGACCCTCTTCTTGGTCTGTGTATCGTTGGCATCTGTTAATCCTCTAGTAATCCTCTATCAAGAAGCATCGCCGTATGTGGTATTAAATCTATAGTTCGCATCGCAGTCATTTCCAGTCTATGACCGGATGTCCCGCCGAAAACGCTGCCAATCCGCGGAGTCTCTGCCACGGGAGGATTTGCGCATAATAAAAAGGACACTATCTAAAAATATAGTGATTTCGCGGGTATTTGATGCGTGCCACTCGTTAATTCGCGTAATTTGTGACAGAATCGGCACCAAGAGATCACGAATGTGTACGAATGGCGCGAATCGCACGAATTCGGTTGCATCAGAATCAGGTGGTTTCACCGGAAAATCCAAATTCGATTGTGCCAATAAAAAGGATGCAGGAAGACATGTTGAAAGTCTCCTGCATCAAAAGGAAGAGATGGAACGAAGACGCAGACCTTACGAGATCTCTTTCTGCATTGTTTCCGTATGTTCAATCAGGTCATGCATATGCTCATCAAGATTCTTCAGATGCGCACCTATCTCTTCCAAATCCCTTTGCACGTGTTCTATGTCGTCGTGAACATGTTTTACGTCTCCAGTCACGTGCTTTACGAGTTCCTGTACTTCTGCCATGTTTATACATCTCCAGCCCCCCCATCAGTCGTTAGGTGCATAAGTAAGATTCCCTAATAAAACTAGGTTTTATCCCGAAAAACCTACATTTCCGGTTTCTCGCTCTCTGTATCGCCGCATGACTCGCAGCCACACGCCGCAGACCTAAAAGCAGCGTTCGCATCGGTTCTGGCACGGTATGCTGCATACTTTCGTGCGAACGCGATTACAATCAGGAGCGCGAAAAGAATCGACGCTGCGATGTACGCCCATTCCGGAAGCATTGATACGGATCCGTACAATCCAGGGGAGGTTGCGTCTGCGATAACATTCGTCATTCCCGCCATCCGCGGGCAGATGACAAAGAGCGCAAATGCGGTGGATGCTATCAGGAGTTCCTTCATCTCAATTCCCCCACTGACAGCCTCGACTTTTCTTTACGATTTTCTGGTTCTGCCGTTTTCTGTGGTCGATAGCAGTAGCCCGCCCTCGTGTCGCAGCAATCGCGGGCGCCACTCCTTCGTCTTTCTCGTCTCTCTCGACTTTCTCGTTAAATCAGAGAAACGCAAAGACGCAAAGACGCGAGGGCGCAAAGGTTGGAAACCACAGAATCCATCAGAATCAGCAAATTTCAAGTATATGTAGTGTGGACTGTGCGGTATTTTTA
>DAOVGE010000063.1 GCA_030672605.1 Methanosarcinales archaeon | reverse complement strand
ATAACATATTGAAATTTCCTATTTCTGATGCTTTCGGTGGTCGCTAACGGTAGCTCCCTCGCGTATGTGAAAAACGCGGGCGTATCTCTCTCAACTTTGCGTCTTTGCACCTTTGCGACCTTGCGTTAGATCAGTGGAACGCAAAGACGCGAAGAACAAAAATCCTCCTGTTGTTGATCATGTATGAGCATCGCTCGCTCTTATGTTCATGGTCAGATTGACCATTACACAAAACTCGATTTAACCCCGAAAAGGTGCATTTCGCGAGGTATGCGGATGACTTTGTCGTCACCGCAACCTCAAAAGAGACTGCTAAGGATATTGCTGAAGTGGTCTAAGAGTTCCTGACGGAGCGTGGTCTGGAACGCTTCGGTTGAGAAGACTCATATCACTCACATCGACTGCGGCTTTGACTTTTTGGGCTGGACCAACCGTTGAATACAAGGAAAAACTCCCGATAAAGCCATCCGGGAAGTCGATTGAGAAGGTCACTCGAAATATCAGTGACGTGATCAAACGGGCGAAATCATGGGAACAGGAGAAGCTCATTAACGCTCTGAACCCCATCATCGTTGGCTGGTCGAATTATCATCGGTCAGTCGTATCTAAAGAGGTATTCAGCAATCTGGATCGCAGAATGTGGAATATGCTCTGGATCTGGGCTAAGAGGAGACATCCGAACAAATCCGATACGTGAATTGCCAGAAAGTACTGGCACAGCGAAGGGACGCGGAACTGGGTGCTCTCTACGAAGAAGAACCAGTTAAAACTCTTTTCAGACACGAAAATCGTTAGACATATCGGTCTGAAGCTGGATAAAAATCCTTATCTCGATATAGAGTACTTCAAACCGGGGAAATTCAGACAGCAGGCTCTGAAATTGACTGGATGGTACAAAACGAGATGGGATAAACTGCAGGATGGGTTATGCGCATGAATGCTGGGATTGTATTACTGAAATGCCACGGAAACAGAAACAAACTGCTGCCAGGGTGCTGAAAGGGTTATGAGATGCGCAAGCGTGTATGAAGGGGAACTTTCTTGTATCGTTCTGAGACGAGGGGAGGCGGGTAACCGCCTCGTCCTTAGTCGGCGGTTAGCTAAACACGTACCCGAAACCAAACCTTTATCCAACAGCCAGCGCAAGAACAGACCCATGGGCTCGGATATTGGAGACCTGTTCGAGAGACGCGAGGCTGACTTCACGCATCTGCGCGGGCAGACCGTTGCGATCGATGCGTACAACACGATCTATCAGTTTTTGAGCAGCATACGGCAACGAGATGGCACACCACTCAAGGATTCGCACGGCAGGGTGACGTCGCACCTATCAGGGCTGCTGTACCGGACAACGAACTTAATCGAGGCGGGACTGAAACTGGTCTTCGTCTTTGACGGCGTTCCACCGGACTTTAAGGCTGAGACGATCGAGAAGCGAAGAGAGGTACGGAAGACCGCGGAAAGAGATTGGAAGGAAGCGCTCGCAACTGGAAGTGAGGATGCATTCAAGTATGCGCAGGCGACATCACGGCTTAATTCGGAGATGGTTGCGGATGCGAAGCTGCTGCTGGAATCAATGGGGCTTCCGATCGTTCAGGCGGCAAGCGAGGGAGAGGCGCAGGCGGCATACATGGCGAGAAACGGTGATGTCGCATTCGCGGGATCGCAGGACTATGATTCGCTGCTCTTCGGAGCACCGCTGGTTGTCAGGAATCTTGCGATAAGCGGCAGAAGGAAACTGCCCCGGAAGAATATCTACGTGGAAGTGAAACCCGAGATAATCGAACTGCAGACCGGGCTTGATCGTCTCGGAATCACGCGTGAGCAACTAATCGATATTGCGATACTCACCGGAACCGATTACGACGCCGGAATTTATGGAATCGGGGCAAAGAAGGCGTTACAACTGGTGCGCAAACACGGAACAATCGAAACGATTCTCGCAGAACTGGGCGAGTCAATCGAGTATCTTCCGGAGATTAAGGAGTTCTTTATGAGCCCGGATGTCACTCTCGATTATTCCCTGAAATGGAAGAAACCGGATGAATCAAAGATATGTGCGCTTCTCTGTGGTGAGCACGACTTTTCAGAGGCACGCGTCGCAAAAGCAATCGAGAGACTTTCTTCAGCGTCCGGTTCGATAGGACAGAGCACGCTTGATATGTGGGGCTGAAGGGATGGCTATCTTCAGGAGTCATTCCGAACTCTACGCGATCACGGTTTCGCTTCTGTTTGCGGACTTTGGCACCGGCATGATGATACCGATGATGCCGCTGTACGTTACCGAATTGCACTCCGGAATGAATCTTGATGTGGTGATCAAGTCGGCACTGGTATTTGCCGTCTTCGGGCTATTCTCGGTCATATCCTATCCTGTGATGGGACGATTCTCTGACAGAATCAACAGGCGGAAGCCGTTTGTGCTCGCAGGACTAATCGGCTTCACAGTGCTATCTCTTGCATCTGCGTGGGTTACAACATTCGAGCAGTTGCTGACAATCCGTGTTGCGCAGGGAATCATGGTCGGGGCGATGGCTCCCTCTGTTCTTGCGATGTTAACACACATCTCAACATCAGATAATCGGGGCAGGTCGATGGGGATATACTCATCGATCAGGGGCATCGGACCTGCTGCGGGATCTGCAGCTGGCGGTCTGATCGCAGGGTCATGGGGTTTCAATTGGGGTTTTTACGTCTGTGCGGCTCTGGGACTTGTGAGTATCATCTTCGTGAGCCTCTTTGTCAGGGAGACACGCGAGAGACGCGGCGCCAGTGAAATGTATGACAACCATGAGACTGAGACTGGAGGAGGCGGCAGAGGCACGACCACAACCATTGCCCACAACTCAAACAGCGAGATTAAGCTGCTCGTGTATGCGGCATTCACAACGATGCTTGCGCTCATGATCGTTGCAACGATGCTTCCTGCGTACCAGCTGCATCTGGAGGCATCCGTGGGCGGGCTGGGAATCGCAATAGCCGCCCACCTCTCGGCACGCCTGATATTCCAGACACCGATAGGCATACTATCGGATCGGTTCGGCAGAAGGAACATGATTGTGGGCGGTCTCCTCACAACAGCGATCCTGCTTGTGGGGATGGCTCACGCACAGACCGCGCTCCAGCTCCCTGTGCTGATGTTTGCTGCGGGCATAACCTCTGCCGCTGTCACCATACCTGCGCTCGCATCCGGAGCCGATCTCGCAAGTCCGGGCATGGTCGGGCAGCAGATGAGCCTCTTTCCGATGGCGAGCGGTATCGGGATGGTGGCGGGACCGCTGCTTGCCGGATTCGCAGCCGCCTACCTATGGTTTGCTGCGCCATTCTACATCTGTGCCGGACTGATGGTCGTGGTGGGAGTACGGATCATGATGGTGCTTGCACCGTAGGCTGTGTCGCAAACTCCCGGCAGGATGGCTCCCGACTACCACACTACCACATCTTGAGGTCGATACTCTCGATTCTCACCCGATCACCCTCTGAGTGCACAATCACGCCTGAATGCACCCTTCCGCATCATGCAGTGCTCTGGCAGAAACCGCACGGTTTCGCCGACATCCGGGATCCCGCCGCGGACAACAACGCCGTTGCACTCCGCAATCACGCGTGCGAAGTGCGTGATCGGCAGCCGAGAGGGGCGATATCTCAGAATATTGCCAGTCTCTGTATGAACTGCTGAATCGAACGGATGCCAGGGAATGTGGATGTGTGGAAACGGGTTACGCTGATCCGCGATTGTGCGGGCGGGGATATATCAAGTGAGAGCATGTTATCGAAGAGGCGTTACTATGAAACCGTAACTCTTCTATTTAACCCATAAGCCACATATTTTACAATAGAATTACGGTGTG
>DAOVGE010000057.1 GCA_030672605.1 Methanosarcinales archaeon | reverse complement strand
CTCTCCTTTGTAATCGCGCTGACTCTGCCGGAAGTCAAGATCAAGCGGCTGAATGTCAGTTACCTATCGCTCGACACGGTGAGAGCGAACTGGGCGGTATACGTGCCGTTCCTGCTGAGACACGCCGGAGCCACCGCCGTATGGACGATCTTCCCGCTGTATATGGCAAGTCTCGGATCGGACAAGTTCTGGATCGCAGCCATCTACGCAATAAACCCGCTGATGCAGTTTTTCATGATGCGGCGGCTCGATGGCAAGGATATGGTATCGATCGTGAAGTACGGGTATCTGGTATCCTCGATCGCTTTCTTAAGTTTTATCCCACCGACCATATTTTATTATGTCCTGCCCGGGATGGTGCTGATCGCTCTTTCATGGTCGTTTCTGTATGTGGGGTCGACCGAACTCCTGCTGTGTCGAAACGAGGATAAAGCGGCATCAGCTGGTCTGATCACAACAGTCATCAGTCTCGCATCCGTGGCAGGTTCTCTTATCGGGGGCGCGGTCTCGCAGTACCACGGGTTTGTAGCGGTGCTCATGGTTGGAGCAGTGCTGTGCTTTGCCGGTTTTCTGATCTCGGCTAAATATCTTACGCGTACCTGTTAACCGATGGCGTCCGGCAGTTCTCACCATCTGCGTGGGGTCGATTTAAGAGACTTTTTAATTTGTTCTGGTCGGTTGAAAACATGACGCCAACCCGGCAAATGCAAGTATGATTAGATGGGCGTAATCAGTGAAATCCGTGTTAATCTGTGGCTGACAATGGCTTTTAGCCACAGATTAACACCGATGAACACAGATTGAGGTTTTTTGTGCATATCTTCCAGAAAGACTGAAGCTGAGTTTCACAATACTTTCTGAAGTGGGTACGTCAAATTGATGGTTACAAAAAATCGCGATTTATGCCGGTCGCTGAGTATAACCCCCGTCCACACGTCTTTTGTGCGGTTGCACATCCGACTGACCCTTACACTTTTTCCATTTCCATCCTAATTACGCCGAGGGTGAGATTCGAACTCACGAGGGCGTTAATACCCACACGCTTTCAAGGCATTTATTCATTCCAGGCGTGCGCCTTACCGCTAGACTACCTCGGCTTCTGTGATGTGATCCATCCTCTTGGATATATGCCCGCCTTCATGATTACCCTATCGGTGCGCACCACAATTCCAGTGCGCGCACGTTTGATCTCTGCGGAGGGCATGCATGCGATTCCGAGTGCGACCGTCTCACCCTTCTGGGTGCAGATTACAACCGGGCAATCGGCAGCGATTGTGTCTGATATCGCCAGCACTCCTGGCGCAGCGAGCGATGCGCCGTGGCATATCGCATCAACCGTGCTGTCGCGAATAACAACCTCCGGCAGATGCACGAGCGCACGTTCGATTGGATACACCATGCTTCGCAGAGCGGTCTCATCGCCGCTCTCGGTCCATTCGGCGTAGGCATCGCAGAGATTTTGCAGCGTCACCGAATCGGTCTCATCAAACGGACCTGCTCTGGTTCTGCGCAGTTCCGCCATCTGTGCGCCGACGCCAAGAGCGATTCCGATGTCGTGGCACAGCTTGCGGATGTACGTACCTGCCTCGCATCCAACTGTTGCAAGCACATCGTTAGAATCGATCTCTTCGATTCGAAGGTAATAGATGGTTCGCACCCTGAGCCTCTGCTTGACCGCGGATACGACCGGCGGGCGCTGGTAAATTTTGCCTGTGAACTCGGCGCAGACCGCTCTAAGTGCGTCCTCCTGAACCGGATGATGCAGGTGCATGAGGCAGACATACTCCTTTTGGGCGAGCAGAAGCGCTTTTACCGCCTTTGTCGCACCACCGAGCATGATCGGGAGTGTGCCGGTCACCCTTGGGTCTAGTGTTCCGCTGTGCCCGGCTCTTTTTATGTGCAATATCCCTTTGACCCATGACGCCACCTCATGGCTGGTTGGTCCTGCTGGTTTGTCGAGATTTATCACTCCGCACCCAAGCAGTTCCGCAATCGATCGCTGATCCGGCAAGCACCCGTATCGCGGGTCGGTCGGCGTGCTGCGCGCTGTTGTGAGGATTCTCTTATCTGAGTGCTTCATGCTTCATCTCCGGTATCCCCTACTCGAACCTGCTCATCCATATACTCTTTCCAGCTCCCGCCCGCATTTCCTGGACACTATATATCGGAACCGGTTAATATCCCGGGCAGTGAGAATCCACTAAAAATCCTGATTCTGATGGATTCTGTGGTTTCCAACCTTTGCGCCCTCGCGTCTTTGCGTTTCTCTGATTTAACGCAAAGTCGAGAGAGACGCAAAGACGAAGGAGTGGCGCCCACGATTGCTGCAACACGAGGGCGGGCTACTGCTATCGACCACAGAAAACGGCAGAACCAGTAAAAATCTTACTTACTCAATATTGTGGGGATATTTGCATATACAACCACGAGATCACACAAGATTAACACAGAAATCTTGTGAAGATGGCTACGCCGCTGCTTCGCAGACTGTGTAATCTTGTGGTTCATACCATTTAGTCTCGAGGATCTTCAAAAAATCCGGAATAGTTCAATTAAAATCGTCTCATGCCAGTTTCAGCACCCATCACCCATAGCAACAGCGCCTTCTGGGCATGCAACCGGTTCTCTGCCTGATCCAGTACAACAGAGTGGGGACCGTCCAACACCTCGCCAGTAATCTCCTGACCACGGTGCGCGGGCAGGCAGTGGAGAACAATGCAATCAGGTTTTGCATGTTCCAGAAGTCCTGTATTGATCTGGAACCCGGCAAGATCCTGCAATCTCTTCTCCTCTTCCTCTTCGTCCCCCATCGAGACCCATACATCCGTGTACAGCACATCAGCGCCCTCGGCAGCTTTGGTCGGGTCGTGTGTGATTGTGATATCGCAGCCGAGATCCCTCGCTTGCGCGAGTATGTCTGAATCGGGCTCGTATCCTGCAGGACACGCCACAACAAGTTCCATTCCGACGATCGCACTTGCGAGAATCAATGAATTGCACACGTTGTTCCCATCACCGATCCATGCGATACGCAAACCCGCCAGAGTTCCTTTCTGCTCCCGGATGGTCAATAGATCGGCAAGCAACTGGCAGGGGTGTTCCAGATCCGAGAGCGCATTGATAACAGGGATATCAGCGCATCTTGCAAGCTCCTGCACCGTTTCGTGGCTGTAAACCCGTGCCGTGATCGCATGAATGTATCTGGAAAGCACCCGGGCGGTATCGCAGATCGTCTCGCTTCTGCCGAGCTGGAGGTCCGCTGTATTCAGATACAGCGCATGTCCGCCGAGTTCGGTCATCGCAACCTCGAAGGAGACTCTTGTGCGGGTGGATGCTTTCTCGAAGATCATACCAAGGCTCATGTTTTTGAGCGGATCCGCATCCGCACCCCGGCCGCGTTTTTCCTTCAATTCGGATGCCACATTAAGAAGCTGTGCCAGTTCCTCGTATTTCAGGTCCGATATGGAGAGAAGATGTGTCATCGGGTCGTAACCTCGCAACCGTCTTCGGTAACGATCACGGTGTGCTCTGCCTGCGATATGAGTGCACCAGTGACCTCACTCAAAACGGGATATGGTTTGATAATTCCCGCTTTTGTCAGTTGTCTGAATGTGAAATCCACTTTTTCCCCTGAAAACCATCTCTTTGCAAAGGGGAGTGTTTTGTACTCCATAATCTCTTGAAGCAGTTTTCTCGCTCGCGGAATACGCGGAAGAGTCGGTCTTTCTGTTGTCAGGTGGTATATCTCCCACCTCGATGTATCCTTCACCCGCCCGGAGCCATCCGTTGCGAACGGTTCGATTGCAACGACCTCTCCCTCTTGAAGCACGGTTCCGGTACGAGCATGTATGTTTGGGATCCCGGGGGGTGCATGCGCCTGATATTGTGCGAGTCCATGCCCGGTGAGGTTTGAAATCGGTTTGTATCCGAATTCGTTGATCGTCTTCTCGATTGTCGCACCGATCTCCGATGTATCAATCCCGGCGTGGATTATATCGATTGCACTTTCGAGTGCTGCCTTTGACGCTTCAACGAGTTCAGGGTGGTCTGAGAGATCGACCGTCATGGCGGAGTCGGCGATGTATCCATCGATATGAACTCCGATATCAAGTTTCACCATGTCGCAGCCAAAGACCGATTCATCGTTCGCACCTGGTGTGAAATGTGCAGCATCCTCGTTTGCCGAAAGATTGCAGGGGAACGCGGGTGCTCCGCCGAGATTACGTATCAGATCCTCTGCGAACGCAGCGGTTTTTAGAATGCTTGCTCCAACGACTATCTTCTTCGACGTCTTCTCCCGTACTTCTGCAAGAATCCTTCCGGATTGCCGATACTTCTCGATCTCTTCGGATGTGTAATGAATATTCATGATACCTACAAAAAAATAAGACCGCCCGCAACAAACCGATGTTTCGAGCGGTAAATGTTCAAACTGGGAACTCAGTCCAGCTTCAGTATATCTAGTGCCCTGTTGATGTCTTCTGCCTTAACAGTCTTCCTTCCGGCATGCTTCGTCTCGATAATCGCTTCTTTGGCGATCTTTATACCGATCCTCTCAAGCACTTCGGTCAGAGCACTGCGTGCCGATTCGCTGACCCGAATGTCACCTTCGGATGCAGTCCGTATTAGACGCTCTACTGGAGCCAGTGGTATTATTTTCTTTGCCATTTGTTCTTACCTCCTTATAGGGTATGCTTCCGTTCACAATTGAACGGTGTGTGTTCGGTTTCGTACACCGACACTAAGTATGGAATTACACACAGAATAGAACTATATTCCGTGATCATATCCGTACTTGGTGTTGCTATGTACTTACTTTCTGAAATAAGTCCTATATATACTTTTTGATCCACATTTGCGGAATAGTGAAAAATATCTTTGATAAATCGAATATCTAACTTCCAGACATGATGAATCATGGTGTAACGAGATTCATGATACAGATTCATAGAAACAGTCATAAGATATTGGGTGTATCATGATCGATTATGATAACGCTAACAAAACTGAGGCTAAAAACCCCGGCGATTCTCGCCGCAGGCATCCTTGGAACCACTGGCGCATCGCTGATGCGTGTTGCACAGAGTGGCGCGGGCGCAGTCGTCACAAAATCCATCGGTTGCACCCCGAATGCAGGACACCCGAACCCGAGCATGCTTGAAACCGAATGCGGGTTTCTGAACGCCATGGGGTTGCCGAATCCGGGATATCATAACTATCGTGAGGAACTCGCAACCGCAAAGAAGGGTGGAGTTCCCGTAATTGCGAGCATATTCGGCGCAGACGCACGCGAATTCGCCGAAGTTGCGATTGGGCTATGCGACCTCGCAGACGCAATCGAATTGAACCTCAGCTGCCCGCACGCAGACCGGTATGGCGCGTCCATCGGAATAGACCCGGTTCTTGTCAGGGAGATCACATCCGCGGTCCGGGACGCTGTAGATATTCCGATCTGGGCGAAACTGACGCCGAATGTCGCCGACATAACCGAAATCGGGATTGCGGCGCAGGATGGGGGTGCGGACGCCGTCGTTGCAATCAACACCGTGCGTGCGATGGCTATCGACATCGATTCGGGTTTTCCGATCCTCGGCAACCGATTCGGTGGGATGTCAGGTACGGCGATCAAACCGATCGCTGTTAAATGTGTCTATGATCTGTATGGCGCGCTCGATATCCCGATAATCGGGGTCGGAGGAATATCGTGCTGGCAGGATGCAATCGAGATTGTTATGGCGGGGGCGAGCGCCGTGCAGATCGGATCCGCGGTGCATGCAGGCATATCTGTCTTCGCGGAGGTTGCAGACGGGATTGCAGATTACTGCCAGACGCGTGGCTGTTTAGTTACTGATATCTGCGGGCTTGCGCACGAAAGGTGAGGCATCACTCGATCGCATACTCAAAGACGATCAGTGACAGCATGAAAAATACGATATCGTAGACGCAGAGAACTCTGATCTCCGGGATTGCGCTCACGACTGTTAGCACCTTTGAGGTCGCAGGCACCAGTACAAAGAGCATCGGGAAGAGCAGGGGCAGGAGTATTACCGGGAGTAGAAGTTCTCTTGTCGTTGCGTTCAGGGTCAACGCCGAAAGGAGCGTTCCAACAGTGAGAAAACCGAGTGTCCCGAGCAGTATAACCAGTGCCAGCCAGAAGATGTTTACAAAGGTGTAATGAAATAAAAACATGAATATTGGTATAGCCGGAATCTCTATGATCAGCATCAGCACGAGATTGGAGATCAACTTGCCCACATAGATTGTGCTGCGATCAACCGGGCAGAGCAAGAGCCCCTCTATACAGTTCTCTTCCTGCTCGAGTGCAAACGATCTGGACAATCCGAGCATGCCTGCAAACATGAACGTGATCCAGAGAATTCCCGGAGCCAGTTCGGTGATCCGATCGTAATCGCCAAGTGAATCCTTGAATGAAAAGCTGAAGATCAGTATGATGAGCAGTGCAAACATGAGCATCGAGTTCAGCATCTGTTTGGTTCTGAACTCTGCTGTGAGGTCTTTTTTTGCGATTGCGATGCACCGCTTCATATCGCTTAATTGACGCGATGGCACATAAACATGATCACCGGAGGGCGAAGAGGCACTGGCACAACACAACGCCTCCTGAAGAATGGGAAACGACGGCGATCATCGTTTGCTGGTTCCGGCAGAGCGGAATCTCCGGAGTTGCAATTGGCATCTCACCCCCGACCCAAAACAGCTCCGCTCACAACACATTCGAAAAACCCATATATACTCGACACCGGTATAAACCACGATTTTCGTTCTTTG
>DAOVGE010000079.1 GCA_030672605.1 Methanosarcinales archaeon | reverse complement strand
TCCGCCTTCACATGATGTGACGTATCAGATCCCCGAATTCGCCACAATCGCCATCCCTATCGTCGCGCTGCTCGGACTCGTTGCATTCTACCGCAGAAAACAGAAGAAGTGAACCGGGAAATAAAACCCAATCCCTCCATTTTCTTTTTCCCGACTGATGAGTGACCACAGAAATTGACCCTCTGAACGAACGTCTGGACACAACTGCACTCGTAATCGCCATACTCGCAGGAATTGCGCTCGCTTTTCTGACAGGGAGTTGCCACTTTTTGTTATTAAATTTATTATAAAATAAAGTGGATTGAATAGACAGGATCTGTTCTATTGATGTGTATCTGTCCCGATCCGTTTATCTACCGCCATGATCGCACGAATGTAACCTGTTGAAAACTGCTGTATCTACGGCAGAGTGAAATCAGGCATCCGAAAACCTTTAACCACCCGCCATATATCTCACAGAAGAATAATCTAAGCAGGGGTTTTGCACACAGAAAGATTAATAGAATATCTCTTGTATGATAGATCAAGGTGGAACCATGAAGATCTACGGACAGCCAGAAGACAGAATCAGGCAGGCAGTCGCGTCAGGCGATGTGACAATTGCGGTCTACGGACTCGGGAAGATGGGTCTCCCGCTCGCAGCGGTCTTTGCGGACGCTGGCGCGCGTGTGATCGGCGCTGACATCGACGAAGACGTCGTTTGCGGCATTAATCAGGGTATCTGCCACGTAACGGGTGAGCCCGGGCTTCCTAAGCTCGTGGAGAGGAACGTCGGTTACGGGCGGCTCTCTGCAACGTCTGACCTCGTGCATGCGGCAGAGGCTGCCGATGTGATGGTCATACTCGTGCCGACGCTCCTTGATTACGGCAATAAGCCCGATATGTCGATCGTTGAGTCGGTCTGCGCGGATATCGCAGAGGGACTTAATTCCGGAGATTTCGTGATTCAGGAGAGTACGGTTCCGCCCCGCACAACACAGAATCTGATTCTTCCGTTGCTTGAGAGATCAGGTCTTCCTGCCGGAGATTTCGGGGTTGCGCACTGCCCTGAGCGCACCGCGTCAGGCAGGGCGATCATCGATATCACTGGCGCGTATCCCAAGATCGTCGGCGGAATCGATGATGCGAGCACAGAGACTGCAAGAGCGCTCTATTCGACAATCAACAAGAAAGGTGTAATCTCCGTGAGCGATGCAACGGCAGCAGAGTCTGTCAAGGTCTTTGAGGGCTTGTACCGTGATGTCAACATCGCGCTCGCAAACGAACTCGCCATGGTATGCGACGAACTCGGAATCGATGCGACAGAGGTCTTCGATGCAGCAAACACGCAGCCGTATTCGCACATCCATGCGCCCGGATGCGGCGTTGGCGGGCACTGCATCCCGGTCTACCCGTACTTCATAACAGAGACTGTGCGGAGCAGAACCGATATGCTGAGGCTTGCACGCCGGATCAACGATGGAATGCCCGCATACACTGTGGATCTGCTCGAGAGCGCATTCGCAGAGCTTAACGCCGGGATATCGCTTGCAGGGGCGCGCGTGCTCGTAATGGGTGTGACATACCGCGGCGATGTGAACGAGACCAGGTTCAGTCCGGCAATCGTTGTTATCAATGAACTGAGAGCGAGGGGTGCAGAGGTCTTTGCTTATGATCCGGTTCTCGGGGCTCTGGTTGGGCGATTCGGAGCGATTCCGTATGATCTCGATTCAGCCGCCGGGACTGGCGGGACTGATGAGGCTGGTGGAACCGGCGGAATCGAGGAGATGGACGCAATCCTGATCGCCTCGGATCATGCCGGGTTCGGAGAGCTCGACTGGGACCTGCTCGGCGAGCGGATGCGGCATAAGGTGGTTGTGGATGGTAGAGGCATCCTTGATCCGGCGATGCTCCGTTCCAGAGGTTATCTATACAAAGCAGTTGGCAGACCATGAACATATCCGCAGATGCACTGGACATCGTAGTCTTCTCCATTGCTTCCTTTGTGATGGCTATGATGGCACTCCCCTTCACAATAGATGTGCTCAAATCGAGCGGAATGACTGCCAGAGATCGCTACAAGAAAGGGGATGTCTATGTCCCGACCAACGGCGGACTACTCATCGGACTGGTCGTTCTTATCATGCTGAGCGTATCTGTGGTCGCACTTCCGGATTTATCGGTCAGTTTCATCGTCGTGTACGTTGCAGTGGTCTATGCCATCTTTGGGATACTGGACGATCATCTGAAGATCACGAACCGGTGGATCAAGATATTCTTCCCGTATTTCCTGTCCTATCCGGTCACACTGATCCTCCAGCCACATGCCATGTACACGATCGGTATATTCTTCGGCGTCACACCATCCGTGCAGATATTTTTCTATTATATAATTATTCCAATATATGTAATGGTCGTCGCAAACATGGTGAACATGCATTCCGGGTTCAACGGACTCCAGTCAGGACTCTCTTCAATAGTCCTCTTCTTCCTACTGCTCAAGTCCGCAATGGTCGGGAGAATCGAGAATCTCACCATCTTTGCGGCATTTTTCGGAGCAAATCTTGCATTCTGGACGCGGAACAGCTATCCATCCGCAATCTTTGAGGGGAACATCGGTGCGATGCTGATCGGCTCTGTAATGGGAGTATTCATCGTCTTTCAGGGGTTTCTCATATCCGGAATTATCATGCTCTTCCCGCACACGATCAACTTTCTCCTGTATTTCTACTGGAGAATCAGGCGGAAGATATGCCGGATACACGACACACCGCTTGGAGAGTACGACTCATATAAGTTCGGGGAGCTGCGAGAGGACGGTAAGATCGAAGTTCCGAACCGACTGACACTGAAATGGCTGCCTCTGTACCATCGTCCGATGACCGAGAGGCAGGTTGTCAGGATCATGTACGCGCTCACCATCGTGTCATGTACTGTCGGGCTCTATGTGCCATACTGATATGAGGTCGAATACACACATATTGCATCTGATGGCAGAGGGAAGATTACGATACTATATCGACCTGATCGCGGTGATCCTGCTCACTGGTTTATGCATTCTCTTCGTTCTTGTTGAGCCATTCAACAAGACGCCGCTGAGGATTCCGTTTTCCCTCTTGATTCTGCTCTTCCTTCCGGGGTACGCGCTGATAGCGGCGATGTTTCCGAGAATGGGCGAGATCAGCGGTATCGAGCGGTTCACGCTCGCAATCGGTCTCAGCATCGCAATCACCGTCTTTGACGGCTTTGCAATCAGTGTGACACCGTATCTCTTCAGACCAACACCACTCGTACTCACACTCTCCGCGATAACAACGTTTCTTGTGCTGGTGACTGTTCTGACAAGGACGCTGACCTCAAAGGATCGGAGGTACTTTCTGGACTATCAAGGCTTTATCGAGTCGCTGCGCGCTGATGATGAGAAGATGAGCGACATCGAACGGATGCTCATGATCTCACTCATCGGATCGATCATAATCGCAAGCAGCATGCTGATCTATGCCAAGGTCACGTTTGATGAAGAGGAGTTCTCAGCCCTCTACATCCTGGGTCCGGGTGGCAAGGCAGAGGGCTACCAGAAGAATCTCCACATAGGCGAACCCTCGT
>DAOVGE010000194.1 GCA_030672605.1 Methanosarcinales archaeon | reverse complement strand
CTATGAGATAATTCAAAGAATATATTATAAGAAATAAAACCACAGAGAGCACAGAGGACACAGAGAGGGGTTTTTTGGAGTCGCAGAATATGTCCACGAAGAAGTTAATTTTGTTCAGGTTAATTATGCGCGGTTACTTAGGTACTGGCTGACACTGTCGATTTTTTCAGTGAGTATGTGTTTAGCTGAGGCGAAAAAACCATGAAATTCGCTGATTCTGATGGATTCTGTGGTTTCCAACCTTTGCGTCTTTGCGTTCCTCTGATTTAACGCAAAGTCGCAGAGACGCAAAGACGCAAAGACGAAGGAGTGGCGCCCACGATTACTACAACGTGGAGGGTGGGCTACTCCTATCGACCACAGAAAACGTTAGAACCAGGAAATTTGTACATATTCGATATTGTGTGGATATCAACAGATAAAACCACGAGATTACACGAGATTAACACAGAAATCTTGTGAAAATCTGTATGATCTTGTGGTCAGCTAAACACGTACTTCAGTGAAATCGCCGTGACCTTAGATTCTACTGCAGAGTGCGCAGAGGAACGTAGAGGGTTAAAAACGGTCTCGAAACTCTTGCGTTCCTCAGCAGCCCTCCGCGGTGATAAATCACTTGATTTTCAGACAGTGCCCAAATTCTTCCGGTTTTTCCGGTCATGATCATTCACGGGGGGTCAACTCCCCATGCCCTGGCGATCTGCGGCGCATGCTTGAGCCCCCTTCGGCATCGACTGCTTCGTTGTACTCTCCAGACATATCCACGCCAGGTCCGACCAGGCGTATGTGCAGCCTCCGGCTTTATTCCTGTGACCGATCATGATTGCTTGCCACGTTCGTATCAACGGAATGCACGCCTGTTACGTCGATATCAGTAACCTCGCCGTTCTTTCGCACAACCTTAGTCTCCAGATGATGCTGCATCCCGCTCTCTTTGACACCGATCAGTTCGCCCAGGTCAGAAGTTCTCTGATATCGGGCGGTATGAGGGTGCATAAGTGCCCCCATAACCTTAACTGGTGTGTGGATCAATTAGAGTGATCACTATGTGTATGGCAGATGCAGAGTCACTCAGCTCGGCAGAACTGGAAAATTTTATGTGCCGAAAACTCCCTGGCCTCCTGAGAGAACATGGGGACTTCAGGTATCAGATCATTGGCATCATGGCAGATGTTTTCGCACCGAAAGACGGTTTTGAGCGGGCTCTGGATGAACTCAAGAAACTTCGAGAGGACAGCAATCAACGATTCGAAGAGATGAACCGACGATTCGATGGAGTAGATAAAAGATTCGACGGAATGGATGAACGATTTGACGGAATAGATGAACGACTTGATGGAGTAGATAAAAGATTCGACGGAATGGATGAACGATTTGACGGAATGGATGAACGATTTGACGGAATGGATGAACGATTCGACGGAATGGATGAACGATTTGACGGAATGGATGAACGACTCGATTCGGTGCAACGCGGTCAGCGAGAGGTGCGATTGGAGGTATCTGCACTCGGCGGTCGTGTGGGCTACGGTCTGGAGGAGATCATCAGGCAGACGGTCGAGGAGTTTTCAGGGCAGACTTTCAAAAAGATCGAACGGTTGTTGTTGAGGGATGCGGAAGGGGAACTCTATGGGGCGCCAGCAGATGTGGAGTACGATCTGTATCTTGAGGATACCGTGAGCTATGTGGTCGAGGTGAAATCCCATATAAAACTGGGCGATGTGCTTGATTTTCATCGAAAGAGCCTGTTTGCTGAGAAACAGCTTAAAAAAGAGATAAAATCGATCATGATCAGTGCGAGCATAACAAAAACGGCAAAGAAGAAGTGTAAGGTGCTGGGAATCGATCTCATCTCCAGAAGTGTGATTGATTAAGGAGTTACTGGAATCTCTGTATCGTCTCTTCTCGGGAATTCATGGGACTTTTGTAATGGGCAATCTGACCATGAACACACAGCAACCAATGCTCATAAAACATGGTCACCAACCAGGGGATTTTTGTTCTTTGCGCCCTCGCGTTCCTCCGATTTAGCGAGAAAGGCGAGGGAGACGCGAAGAGTATTGTCGATCTCAGTCTTCACGTCTTTCGCGTTGTTGCGCATACAATTGACCATTACAAAAATCACGAATTCGACCCATGACCCGACATACGGCAATGCTCGTTTAATCAGGTAATTCGCGCGTTAACCCCCCAGTGATCTTGAGCGCATACCTGATACCCTCCTGCAATGTCCGCCTTGTCAATAGTTCTGACACATCAACGCCAAGATCAACGAGCGTATGCGCAGACTCAGGTCGCACTCCTGTGACGATGCATGTCGCCCCGAGCAGTTGCGCGGCTCTGACGATTTTGATCAGTTGACTCGTCACATACGTATCGATCTCGTGAACGCCTGTCACATCAAGGATCACAACATCGGACTGCGTCCGCGTAATTTCTGAAAGAAGCGTCTCCATGATCGTTGCGATCCTGTTTTCATCGATCATTCCGATGAGCGGCAGCGCAAGAATTCCGTCCCATACCGCAACAACCGGCGCAGAGAGCGACTCCTGCGAGATACTCAGTTTATCGACGAGTTCTTTTAAGTATTCCTCTGATTCCGCAAGTTTTCTGGTCCGCTCCTCTACCTGCGACTCAAGGTTTGTGCTATACTCCTCAAGTTCAACTCTCGACTCTTTGATCTCACCAAACACCCGGTCAAAGGATCTCGAGAGATCTCCGAGTTCGTCTTCCGCATCTGTTCCGACTCTACGATCCTGATCGCCTGCCTCTATCGCTTCAACGCCTTTTCGCAACCTGATAAGCGGTTCCGTTATGTTCCCTGAGATCGCGATCGCGACGATGGTTCCCACAAGGAGCAGTGTAATGATTGTAAACAGTGCCACGCGTGTCAGCCCGGCAACCGGTGCGAGCGCTTCCTCTTCGCTCATCTCTGCTGCCAGCACCCAGTCCATCCCATCAATATGTTTGTGAACCTGTAGAACGCTTGTGCCCTGATAATTCGTGGTCATGGCCGCGGTGTTATCGCAAGCATCTTCGGGGTGGTGTATAATCTCACTGGCTTTCGTCTCTAAAACGGCGCCCTCCACAAACCTCGATGGTGTTATCATGTAGCCGTCACCGTTTACGAGGTAGATCTCACCGGTTTTCCCGAGACCGGTTCTCTCTGTTGCAATCTCAAATAATTTCTGTTCAGCGTCAAAATTCACCACAAGAACTCCTGCGAATTCACCGTTCACCAGAATCGGTGCTGATGCGCTCAGAACAGTGCTTCCAGTGAATCTGGAGATGTGGAGGTCTCCGATGTAAACCCCGTTTTTCCCCTTCGAGAAAATGTCGTCGGTCTCTCTGTCAAGCCCGACATCAGCATGACTGGAGGCGATCACTGTGCCGTTTTCATTCAGTACCCTGATCCTCGAAATCTCGTTATGGGCATCCATTGTATTATTGATCCGCCGATTAATTTGCTTCATCCTCTCTGCATAATCCTTGCTTTCGTCAACCATATCTTTACAAGGATTTCCTGCCGCCAACGTCTCGGTGAGCACTCCATATCCCTTCAGAACCGTCTCGATGTGATCCGCTCTCGACTGCACAGTCGTCTCCAGATGAAGGTATGCTTCTGTTTCAAGCATATTCTCTGCGACGCTCTGGTTGACCACAATCGTGGTAACGCCTGTTACCGCTATGAGCGCGATTACGATTGCAAAAATCTTCAGCCGGATCTTCATCTGCCCCTCATTTCCTCATGACAACCCCACGTCCGGAACACTGCAACCATCATTTCTTGCCCTTCAACCGATCCATCGCATACCTGAGCCCTTCCTGCATATCCGCCATCGTGGTAAGCTCGTCGAGATCGACGCCCAGATGAATCATCGTCTGCGCAATATTCGGACCGATGCCTGTGATCACGCATTCCGCGCCAAGCATCCTCGACGCACTGACGATCTTCAATAAATGGTGCGTCACATTGGTATCTACCGAATGAACCCCGGTTATGTCGAGTATGACAACCTCTGACTGGGTCTCAACGATTCGCTCAAGCAAGACCTCGGTTATGGTCTGCGCCCTCTTGTTGTCGATTGACCCGATCAGGGGAAGCGCAAGCACCTGATCCCATATCTGGACAACCGGTGTCGATAGCTCATCCTGCGCTGCCCTGAGTTGATCTGCAAGCGATGTGAGTTCCTCTTCTCGTGTCACTGATTCTGTCACGTCTTTTATCGTCAGGAGTGCCCCGAGATACACCCCCTCCGAATGCACGCCAGTGGCTGAAAAATCCAGATTGCTGTCACCGACCGCAAGCGACATCCTGACCACATCATCAGAACCTGATCCGAACCGGTCAAGAGCCTCGGACAGGTTCTGGCTCAGTGACTCCGGATGGCACGTAAAAACATCCTTTCCAACGAGATCTTTCGGGAGGTTGAGCATGGTCTCTGCACGGTCGTTTACAAACTCGATTGTGTGATCTGCGCCTATAAAGATTGTGCCCTCGGCAATGCATGCAAGTATCGCCTCCAGTTTCTCCTTATCCATTGTTATCGCCTATTTTGTATTTTGGAAGTGTGAAATAAAATGTACTCCCCTTCCCAATCTCGCTCTCAACCCAGATCTCGCCGCCGTGCAGTTGTATATAACCCTTCGCAAGCGTGAGCCCGATTCCGATCCGGTCGCAAGACCTCGTGAGCGTTGCATCCGCCATAAAGAAGCGGTCGAAGATCTGTGACCTGTCCTGTTCCGCAATTCCGATACCGCTGTCCGCAACTGTTATGAGGATCTCATCGGCGAGATTATCGATGTTGATCTCAATAGTTCCATTGATATCTGTGTAATAGATCGCATTGAAGACGATATTACTCATGGTGCGGGTGATCTTCTGCCGGTCGCATTCGATTGTGAGCAACTCCGGGATGTTTACCCGGATTTTATGATTCTTCTCAGCGATTAATGCCTGATGCATCGCAAGGACCTCACTCACAAGCTCATCCAGTAGCAGCGTCTCTCGTTTGAGCTGCAGTATGCCGGCATCCAGATACGAGAGATCGAGTATGTCATCGACCAGTTGCTTCAGTTTACGGGCATTAATCGCAATACTTTCGATGTAATGTTTCTGTTTATATGTAAAACCTTCCGAACGGCGCGATAACATGTCATTGAACCCGATGACCGCGGCAAGCGGCGTGCGCATCTCGTGCGCAACAATGTGGATGAAATCGGACTTCATCTGGTCAAGTTTATGCTGATCGGTTACGTCCTTCACAATCTCGATAACCGATCTGCTGCCGTCCAGATTGTGGATCGGTGATGCCGTTATCTCAAAGAATTTGCCATCCCTGGAAGCTATCGTCTGTCTGAAGGTGTCTTGCCCTTCCTTAATAATCACATCAACCGGGCACGGATCGCATGCCGTATCTCGCCCTGTGAACTCTATAAAACACTTCCCGCCAACCTGATTGCCGAACATCCTGAGAAGAAACTCATTCATGTACAGGATCTCGTGGTCCTCGTTCTCGATCACAACACCCGCTGGCATGTTTGAGAGGAGCGCCTCGAGCTCTTCTTTGTCATAATTTCCTTGTTCTGTGTTGTGCACTCCCATGCCCACCATACTATCATTATAGGTGATCTTACATAAATGTTGAGGGTGGTTGCATGCCGTCAAAGCTTTATGCCATCGCCGTGAGATGTAGCATCACATGCCAATAGACTCGATCGGCACCATATTCGGGGAGACCGGCTTTGCAGATTTCAGGTTCGTGGTCTCGGACCCTTCCACGAAACAGGGCGACTATCTCAAGATCTGGCACGAGACCGACGGCTGGACGCTTGCCCAGGTGGTTGCGATCACGAAATCGAACGATGACGTCACAATCGAGAGTGCGCTGGACAAACGGGACGATGCGGGCACTGATCGCGTTGTTGCTAAGGCTATTGTCATCGGATCGCGGCAGAATAGAGTTCTCAGGGTACCGAAGACTCCGTTCAGCCCGGGTGACCGTGTTTTCCGTGCCGATTCCGAACTGATCGCAGGATCGCTCGGGTTAACACGCGGTGACGTCTATCTCGGACTCTTGGAGGGGCAGGAACTACCGGTTCACCTCGATGCCAATACGCTTGTGCAGAAGCACGTAAGCATTCTCGCACGCACAGGCAGCGGAAAGTCCTACGCGGCAGGCGTTATCATGGAGGAACTATTGGATCAGGGAATTCCGCTCCTGATAATCGACCCGCATGGCGAGTACACCTCACTCAAAGATCCTGCCGTTGAAGGGGACTTTGAGCGATTCGGAGTCTCACCAGTGGGATACGCCGAGAACGTCACCGTGTACACGCCCGCGGATCGGGTCCTGAATCCGGGCGCGGACCTGGTGTTTCGGCTCAATGGAACAAATCTCAAGGCAGGCGATCTCGCAAAAGTTCTTAACATCCAGTCCGGAACCCAGATGGGTGTTATCTACGAAGCGATACAGAAGATACGGGCTGAAAAGAGTGAATACACAATTGACGACATCATCTTTGAGGTGGGCAACAGCAACGGCAATGCGAAATGGGGCGTTCTGAGCATACTCGAATCGATTCGAGAGGCGGAGATATTCTCAGATGACCCGACTCCGATTCAGGGACTCGTTCAACCGGGACGGGGTTCAATAATCGATATGAAGGGAGTTATCCCTGATATGCAGACGATGATCGTTGCACGGTTGTGCGAGGAACTCTTTGAGGCGAGAAAAGTCGATCTGATTCCCCCGATGATGCTCATTATCGAGGAGGCACACAATTACTGCCCTGAGAAGGGTTTCGGCAAGACCGCAAGCACCGACATCCTCAGGACGATCGCATCAGAGGGAAGGAAGTTCGGGCTCGGCATGATGGTTGTCACCCAGCGCCCTGCACGAATTGACAAGAACATACTCTCGCAGTGCAACACCCAGATCATCCTCAAGGTCACCAATCCAAACGATCTGCAGGCGATCAGGAAGGGACTCGAAGGAATCAGCGTCGAGGCGGAGGATGAGATCAAGCGGCTGCCTCCGGGGGTGGCGATGGTTGTAAGCGGCGATATTGAGCGCCCGATCATTGTTGAGGTCCGTGCACGGCGGAGCAGACACGGTGGAGCGTCGGTCTCTGTGATCGAGCATGCCGAACCAGTGGTTGAACCTGCCGAGCCAGTTGCTGAACAGGCACAGGCTGCCAGACCAATGACGGAATCGGTGACCAGACCACTGGTCAAACTGATGACGGCAATTGTTCCGGAGAAGAGAGCGGAATCGGGCGTCCCTGATTCCGGCACTGATGCCGGTCGTGATGCAGGTCACGAGAAGACGCAGAAGAAGAAGTCAGATAGCTTACTTACGAAGTTCTTTGGCAGTTCAACACACGAGCGACAACAATGAGGGTGAGACGTCTGAGAACGATTCACAAATGATGGTCGACGCAGATCCGATTGTCAACGATTTAATTGGGTCACGACCTGGGGTGAAGGGTGGTAAAGCGTGATAAAGCATCGAAGATCGAAAACACGAAAGTATACTTATCCATTAGACTGCTCAAGTGACTGCTGGGTAGAATTGCCCAAAAACAATACGAAACAACAGAACTCATAACAGGAGACAGAGAAGATGTTGGATAATACAAAGAATACGAGACAGATGCGAACGGTATTCGCAATTTCGCTCCTGCTTGCATGTGCATTTATGCCATGCATCGCAGTGGCGGAGAATGAGACCGCAAACGAGACCGGTGGAGTCGATGAAGTGAACGAATCAAGTGAGGTGCAGCCCAGAGGACCGCCTGCGAGCGTGACCAGTCCTGTTCAGATGCCAGGCACAATCAGAGGCAGATACCAAAACGCGAGGGATCTGCATATCGATTCCAGACAGAATTTGCTGAACGCAAGAGATCGATTCAGGAATGCGAAAACGCCTGGAAACCGACATGAATTCCGGATAGCAGCCGAACATCATCTCGTGCAGACGATTGACCGGATGATTGCACATCTGGGGCTTCTGCAGGAACGCCTCGAGATCGCTGAACAACAGGACACTGCGCCAGAGGGTGCATCAGAAGAGATCGAGGAGCACATCCGGATTCTCGAAGGGCTGAAGTCTGATGCAACAAGCGCTGAGAGCGGTGTGGATATTGCCCTGGTTGCGCAATCGATCAGAGACGAGTGGTGGACGATTCGTGAGGATATTCTGCGCTACACCGCACAGATGATCATCGCAAGAACAGGACAGTTCGTTGGGAAGGCAGAGAACCTCTCCGATCGGCTCAATGGAACAATTGATGATCTTGCGGCGCAAAATGTTGATACTGCAAGCCTCAGGGCGCAACTCGACGACTTCGATTCCAAGATCGATTGCGTCAAGGAGAACTGCAATCTCGCAGAGGATGCCCTCGATCGCGGAGATTCCGCAGAGGTACGCAGGCACGTCCGCGACGCGAACGCATGCATACGGGATGCAAACCACATCCTGAGGGTGATCTTTCAGGAGTTGCGTGGCAACCTCGCGGGCTCTGTTGCGCTGAACGAAACCGATCCGGACGAGGTGGCAGGCGAATGAATGCTAGATATCTACTCCCGGTACTTCTCCTCATAGGAATGGCATTCTCCGGCTGCGTCGATAATCAACCGGGAGAATCCGTATCGGATGCGCCGCAATCCGCATCACCTGACGCGGATACTGGCGTTGCGCCAGAGACAACGTCAGCGCAAGAGGTAGGTGACGTGGATGGTTCAGGTGCAGCATCCGATGAATTCTCTGAACTCGAACTGGATAATCTCGAGAGCGATCTAGCAGAACTGGAGGCGTTGCTTGGTGAACTGGACGATGAAAGCGATCTGGCGGCGGATCTGGACGAGTCAATGTTTATCTGAGCCGCATTTTCTTTTTTTTCTCTTTTTATACATGCTCAATAACTTGTGGGGAGAACCACAAGATTGCACAGATTTCCACGAGAAAATATGAGGCTGCAGGATATGAATGCATAGTCCTGATGTTTTATGTGGTCGCTAACGGTGGCTCCATCGCGTCTGTGAAAAACGCGGGCGCATCTCACTCAACTTCGCGTCTCTGCGACTTTGCGACTTTGCGACTTTGCGTTATACTTCGCACCACCACAAAATTAGCTTTTTTTGAATAATGTGTCAGTGGTGTGTTGACGCACGCGAAAGACGTGACGATGTAGATGACCCCATAGCGTCTTTCTCGTTAAATTGGGGAATAAAAACGCAAAGACGCAAAGATTGAAAACCACAGAATCCATCAGAATTAGTAAAATGCAAACATGTTACGGCTCTTCGCTATTCCGTGTGGGTAGTCTAGAACCAAGGTGACCCAACCGGGAGGAATCATGGTGATGAAATCATTTATTATTCTTTATAGATAATTAACCACAGAGGGCACAGAGGAACACAGAGTTTTCTTACCATTCATTACTCATAAATCCCATCTTAAAACAGATTACATTTCTCTGTGACCCTCTGTGTTCCTCTGTGGTTTTATTCTCCATGTTTTATCCAGGATAGCTCTTCTGCATCGATGCCCCATT
>DAOVGE010000133.1 GCA_030672605.1 Methanosarcinales archaeon | reverse complement strand
GCTACAGACTCTTGAATAACAGCTCGATCTTGTCAGGATCCGGCAGCATCAGGATGTTGCAATCGATGTCCTGATTCACGACATGCAGCGCGCTGTTGAAGACGATTGCAACATCGCTTGTCTGAGACCCGTCCATAGACTGATCGATCAGAGCGCTCAGCGCGTCACACGCAATCGATGGCGGACTCTGCGTCAACACCATGGATGTAGCCTCTGCCATCACATCGATGAACGGTGATGTCAGGATGTTTCCGATCTCAAGTATAGCAGACTCCTGCATCTCGGTTAAAACGCCTGTTGGCTCCTCCCCATCCATTCCCGCGAGCAGGATGTCAGCCATCTTGCGCGCGCTCTCAACCGAGAGAATCGTGAGCACTGTTCCGGCAATATCTCCGGAAAATCCCACAGAAGCCCCAACAATCACACCATCAGGCAGTTCAAGGACCTCCGGAATGCTCTTGATTGTATCCACATGAACGGCTGAGACATCCATCTCAACTTCCATGCAAAGCATCTCAGAAAGCGACTCCATAACCATTGCTGCGCTGTTATCCCCCATCCCCTTCAATGTTTCAAGATTTTCAAGCTCGACCATAACTCACTCCATACTATCAAACATCATCTGCATCTTGTCAGGATCAGGAAGCACCAGAATGTGGCAGTTGATGTCATGATCCGTGATATGAATTGCACTGTTAAAGACCACAGCGAAATCCCCTTTCTCGGATGCTCTCGCAAGCGCGGCATCGATTATCGATGGAACATAATCACATACGAACGCGGGTGGTGTCTGGGTGAGTGCCGTTGTGAACTCGTTTGCCCAGACATCGATGAACGATGATGTGATGATGTTTCCGATCTCCTCGACCGCTGACTGTTGCATCTCAGAGAGCACTTCTCCCTCGGTTGGCTCGTCACCCATGCCCGCAAGCATGATGTCGGCAAGCTTCTGAGCAGACGGGATCGAGAGCAGTGTCAGAACCGATCCAGGAAGTTCACCAGTGAAGCGCACAAAGAGCCCGATCATGGCATCCTCTGTTATGCCGATTGTTGCAGGAATCTGTTCAATCTCGGTCAGGTTGACGGCAGAGACCTCCATCACAACCTCCATTGACGTCATCTCGGCAAGCGATTCGACCGCCATCTCCGCGCTCTGATCCCCGAGCCTCTTCAGCTCTCTGAGGGTTTCCATTCCGATCATGATTATTGACCCAGTAAACTCTCGACTTCCTTCAAGACACTCGGCCCCTGAAATGGCTTTGTGATATACCCTTTGGCACCGGCTTTGATTGCAGCCTTCACCATCTCATCCTGCCCAACAGACGTGCACATGATGACCTTTGCATCAGGGTGCTTGCCAACGATGTTGCTCGTTGCAAGTATTCCGTCCATATGTGGCATAACGATATCCATCAGTACGATGTCCGGAGACAATTGCTCATACATATCGATTGCCTCCACTCCATTCTCTGCTTCTCCCACGATGTTATGCGCACTCGCCAAGACTTTCTTCAAGAGAGCCCGCATGAACTTCGAGTCGTCCACAAGCATTATGTTTGCGATACTAACCCCTCCTTTGGTTCCCTACATCTGCATTTTCTTGTTCACTATATTTCTACCTTTCGCTGTCAATTTGACATCCTTCCTGAGGCGAACCAGTTCCACGAGTCCGTACGATATCAGTCTGTCGTAGATCTCCTCGACCCGATCCACATCTGCGCCGTCCATGAAGGTGGGCACCTCGAGCGCGGATACGCCGGAATAGAGCGCAACCATGATCTCGTCATCGAGTCCCTCGAGCGCGGCGTCACCGCCCCCCCCTCCGCCCGCCTCGCCGCCTTCATGTTTGGATATCACACCCTGTTCCTTCAGGTGATCGTTGATGTATTCGATGAGCGAATTCTGAATTCCTGCGAGTATGAAAGTATTATATACGTTGTCAGCACCGGAATGTTTTATATTTGCAATCGTCTGCGGCTTTCCATTGATCTTCTGGTTCTCGGTCTGGATCATCTCGATTTCGCCCATGGCAATCTCGACGTTTCCTGACTTGCGCTGGATCACGAGTTTGTCGGCTGCGCCGCCCGGTGTCCACACAACGTTTAAGATGCCCTGCTCCCATGAGACCTTATCCTGGATTGCACCTCCAACTTTTGCCGGATGGAGTATGTAAACCGGTTTTTTGTTGAGTTGCAGAAACATTATGTATTTTTTCAGCTTCTTGAGCTGCGCAGACTGTCCGGTGATTGCAACTGTCGTCTCCTTGTCCCCGACAACATACGCAATCGAGAGATAGTCCGAAACATTGCCCATCAGTTTCTTTGAGACCTCTCTTCCGAGACTGGCAATCGATGCTAAGGGAACGCCCTTCTTCTCGTTGCCGTACATGAGCCAGATTCCGCCGTAGGTCAGCACAACCTTACATGGTACCCAGTTCGCTCGTGCGGCGTAGGTATCCACGAAGAAAAGCTTCCCCTCCAACCACGTGACAACCTTTTCCTGTGCCATAATATTACTTCTGGTAGATTCGTTCTTTATTATTCACTGGTGTAAATTTATCTCTTGCTTCGCCGACCAGTGTCTCAGTCTTCCCCATGACAAAATAACCGCCTTTATTCAATGATCTGTAGAAGTTCATGAAGAGCTTCTCCTGCAGCTCTCGTGAGAAGTATATCACAACGTTTCTGCAGAATATCATATCCATCATCGGAAGCGGTCGCTCGTTGATCAGATCGTTTCTCTTGAACGTGACCATCTTTTTGGTTGCGTTAGTCACCTGATAGCCGCCGTCAACTTCGTTGAAATACTTCTGCAGGTATGGTTTCTGGACCCCCTTCAGAAGGTCGGGGTTGTATATCCCGTCCCTGCCCCTCTTCAAGGAACCGTCATCGATATCGGTTGCATAGATACTGACTTTGAAACTATTGGTCTCTGTTCCAAGGATGTTATCTGAGAGCATCGCTATCGTGTACGCCTCTGATCCGTTCGAACAGCCCGCACTCCAGATGCGCATGGAATTCCGATGATTCTCCTGTTTTGCCTTGATCGCGAGTTTTAGAACGCGTTTCACCTCCTCAAAGACGCTTGTGTCCCTGAAGAACTCGGTGACGTTCACTGTCAGGACGTTCAACAGGATTGGGTATTCCTCCGGATCCGTGTCAAGCAGCTTCATATACTCACGGTACGATTTCGTAGTCGTGGCGCGCATCCTGATCGCAAATCTCCGCTTCAGATACGGATCCTTGTACTGAGCGCAACTGAAGTTCTTGTCCTTTGATATCTTCTTCTTCAATTCCTCGAATTCGTCCATCCTATATCACCTTTGATCCCTTCGCAACCGTCTTTATGACGTAACTCCCGTCTTTGGTGTGCAGCTCCACGGTTCTGCCGTAGTCTTTTCCCGTGTCTGATGATAGCAGTTTTACCCCCTCCTGCGCGAGTTTCTCCTTGACAGCGGCGGCGTTGTTCTCGCCGATCTTAAGAAATGAACTGGTCTCCTTCGCACAGGAGAACATGTGTGCACCTCCTGCGATCTTGGCGGTTATGCGCCTTTTCACCGCACTCATCGCAACCATCTTCTTGAGAGTTATCTCGATTCCGGTATCCGCATACTTCATCGGATTGCTGCCGTTGCCACCCGCGACCCGTTTGCTGGTCGGGAGCATGATATGTGCAAGCCCGCCGACCTTCACCACCGGATCGTACAGTGCGATTCCTATGCATGATCCAAGCCCTATCGTGATCAGTACCGCCGGGTCGCGGGCCACTTTCAGGTCAGCCATTGCAACCTTGACGATCTCAGGCATCGCTCACACCATCGAGGCAACATCCAGAATCATGATCACTCGTCCGTCACCGAGGATGGTTGCGCCTGCAAATCCTTTAATTCCTGCCAGCACACCATCGAGCGATTTGATTGCGATCTCCTGTTGTCCGATCAGCGAATCCACGACCAGCCCGACGTGCTGCCCTCCGCGATCGACCACCACCGCAACGACCTCGTCGTGCCCGTTCTCGGAATAGACTCCGAAGAGGTCATGCACCCAGACAAGTGGAAGCACGTTCCCTCTGAGCGTTGTTAGTTTCTGTGTACCCATCGTCCGGATCGTATCCGGCATAACCGAGATCGTCTCAAGGACGCTACTGATCGGAACTGCATAGACTGTGCCGCCGACCTCAACAAGCAGCGTCTGGATGATCGCCATTGTGAGTGGTAACTGCAACGTGACCGTGGTTCCGATACCAAGGTCTGATTTGATGTTGACAGTGCCGCCGAGTTCAACGATTCTCGTCTTCACAACATCCATGCCAACACCCCTTCCCGAGATATCGGTTATGGTCTCTGCTGTGGAGAACCCCGGTGCAAAGATCAGCAGGAGTGCGTTCTCATCACTCATAGCATCGGCTTCTTCCTGGCTTATGACGCCTTTCTCAATTGCTTTCGCACGCAGCTTGTCAGGATCCATTCCGAAACCGTCATCAGCAACCTCGATCTCTACATGGTTCTTCTGCCTGCGTGCGACCAGCGTGATCGTACCCTTCCCCGCCTTTCCTGCACTCGTCCGCACTTCGGGCGGTTCGATGCCATGGTCAACGCAGTTTCTGAGCAGGTGAACAAGCGGCTCTCCGACCTCGTCCAGCACGGTCCGGTCGAGTTCAATCTCTTTTCCTATGACGACCAGATCAACGTCCTTACCATTCTTCTTGGCAAGGTCGCGAATCATTCGCGGGAACCGGTTGAAGACCTGAGCAACAGCCACCATGCGCATCTGCATGACCTCATCGCGCAGATCGTTTGTCAGCCGGTCGATATTCGACACCGTTTCATCCAGTTCCTTGATCTGGTGTGTCGACTGAATCTGCAGAAGCCTGATCTTGTTGATGACGAGCTCGCCCACCATATTGACAAGCGCATCCAGTTTCTCGATGTTGACCCGCACACTCTGCACGCTTCTTACGACCTCTGGCTTCTTTGTGGATGCTGCTGCTGTTGGTGGTGGCGGAGCCGCGACTTCCGCAGGCTCAGCAGAGGCGATCTCCTCGGATGGTTCAGTTTCACCGGCTGCATCAGTCGCACCGGATGCGGTTGCATCGACCACCGGCTGCGGATCCGGTTCCCGTGCGAGTACACCAACCTGCTCGACCTCGTTCACACGTTCGACTGCTTCTTTTACCATATCGCCAGTCTCGCTCGTGCCGATGATCACATCGAAGCCGCAACCGAACTCACCATCCTCAATACCCTCCGCATCAGGCGTTGTTGCAAGAATATCGGCATGTTCGCTTATCGCCTTCAAGACCATTACCGCGCGAACCGACTTCAGCGCACACGTATCTTCAAGTGTAACACCCAGTTTGTATACCGAGATGCCGCGGTTCGCTGCATCGGATGCAGCGTCCATCTCACCCTCTGTGAACGCTGTGACCTGAACACCTGGTGCTTGCGGGCTTTCGGGTTCATGTGGAACCTGTGTCTCTGCCTCCGGTACTTCCTGCAACGCAGCCTCGTCGAAAATGGTCTCTACAGCCTCTGCAGAATCAGCAGCTTCGGTGGCTTCTGTGCCTTTCTCCGCACCTTCAGCCAACAGAGACTCCAGCCGGCTCGCCAGTTCGGAGACATCAACATCACTCACTTCATCGGAATCGATCGCATCGACCATGATCTCGAGCGTATCAAAGCAATCGAAGAGTGCATCCATCGTCGCTGATGTCGCCTCAGCCACACCCTGGCGGATCGCATCGAGCACGTTCTCCATCCGGTGTGTGAGCGTGTTCACGTTCGTGTAACCCATCGTCGCGGATGAACCTTTCAGCGTATGCGCTGCTCGAAAAATATTATTCAGAAGATCTGCGTTGGACTGGTCGTGCTCTAAATCGAGGAGCGACTGATTCAGTATCTCAAGATGTTCTCTTGCCTCATTTACGAACTCCCCCTTATATTCGGACATATCCATTGTAATTACCCCCACTCAATATTCTCAATCGAATTATATTAACATTTTCGCAGTACTTCAACAGGTATCTGTGATAGCGACACCACCCGATCCACTTTGCCTGTTTTGTAGGCTTCCTGCGGCATACCGTATACCACGCAGGACTCCTCGTCCTGTGCGATCGTGGCACCCCCGTTCTTCTTGATCGCTACGATGCCATCCTTGCCATCACTCCCCATTCCAGTCATGATGACCCCGATCATCGCCGATTTGTAGACTTCTGACGCAGTGATCATCATCGGATTGACAGCGGGTCGCACGCCATGAGTCTTCGGGTTCTTGTTCAGATGCACCCTGCCATCGTTCCCTACAGTCATGTGATAATCCCCCGGGGCAAGCAGCGCAAGCCCTGGCTTGATCTCGTCACCGGCACTCGCCTCCTTGACCGTGATCTGTGATTCACTGTTCAGCCTCTCAGCAAACGTCTTTGTAAAACCGGCAGGCATGTGCTGCACGATCAATATCGGTGGTGTGTTTGCAGGAAAACGAGGAATGACCTCCGCAAGCGCAGAGGGACCGCCGGTTGACGTCCCGATCGCAATTATCTTCGTCTTTGATTTCGGCGTGTACTTCAACGATTCCTGTTTCTTGTGCTCGGCATGCGTTTTTTTTCTGATCTTTGCCTGCGCAGCTGTCTTTATCTTGCCGATCAGCTCGGACTGAACCTTGCGTACGTCAAGTGAGATTGCACCGGACGGCTTCTGGACGTAGTCCACTGCCCCGCGGTCGAGCGCTGTAAATGTGGCATCGGCACCTTTCTGAGTCAGTGTGCTGCACATGATAACAGGCACAGGGCACTCATGCATGATGCGACCGAGTGCGGTGAGCCCATCCATCTTGGGCATCTCGATATCCAGTGTGACCACGTCCGGCTCCAGCTTCTTTACCTGCTCGATAGCCTCAAGCCCGTTCCGTGCAGTGCCGCATATCTCAATCTCCGGGTCGGTTTCCAACATGTCTGACACGATCTTTCGCATAAATACCGAATCATCCACAACCAGTATTCTCAAACATTCACCCCGACATTATATCTAACACCGCGGAATAAATAGTTTTCTCTCTGGCTGCTGTGTTGAGCCTTTCCACTTACTCAATATTGGGTGGATATCCGCATATATACTTCGCACCGCCACAAACTGAGCTTTTTTGCAAATGTGTCCGTGATGTGTTGACGCCACGCGAAAGACGTGAAGATATAGATAACACCCTTCGCGTCTTTGCGACTTTGCGACTTTGCGTTGAATTTGAGAATAAAA